>CAZSHJ010000001.1:0-87015 GCA_964606745.1 uncultured Thermoplasmatales archaeon
GTACGCGATTCATCCCCTACCTAAAGGTTGGGGATTTCTCGCTAAGATGTGTTAAAGAAGTAATATGAAGTTGTCATCTTCAGATATGGTAGCGTTCATATATCGCTATCCTTACAGGACATTTGCATATTGCACCATCTCCGTAAAACATTCGGTAGTTGCAGAACGGGACACCATCTTTCTTGACAAAAAGAAGGTCTTTGCTAACTGCATATTCGACTCTGCACATATCTCTCTTTTCACGATTCAGGCAGGATAGATTCTTGCTGCACATGGTGGCTTTTTTTAAAACGTCCTCACTTATTTTTATATCGTTTATTTCATTCATAATTGGTGCCATGGTGCTGACATCTAACTAAATTGCAGAACGATATTTATAGACTCTGTCAAGACATATTGACAAAGCAGCCGTGCCGAAAATACACATCTGTCATAGAGTTGTTATTTTAATGAAAGAAGAAAAATGGCAGAATGAAATACGAATGGAGTTACAACCAATAAACAAATTTACCATCCTTGGCGATTGCCCTATTCCCCGTAATGCACCCTGTTCAATCTGACTCTATTCTCGGTGCAAGCAGGTACGTGATTTCTCCGTTTCCCTCTGCTATCTGAAACACCATCTTTACAGGATAGTCATTCCCCAAATAGAGTTTTATTTCACCGCTCCTCGCCGACTTTATCATGTCGCTGAAATAATCAAGGGAGAAAAGACTTTTCACATGCTCGGTGCATTTCAAAGAAACAAGCTGGCTTTTTGGTATCTTCAACGTTACAGTATCTGTATCTCCCTTGGCAGAAAGTTCAAATCCATCAGGGTCGACAGATAACGCTATGTGATCGGAAATCGCCTCGGATGCCCTGACTCCCCTTGATAACTCGGATGATTTTATAACCACCTCCATGGCCAATTCCAGGCTGGGTATCTTAGTATCCGTCATACCCGATGCGTCAAGCAGACTCATCTTTCTGGTCAAATTCCCCATTTGAACGACCAACCTGCCTTCCTCCCCGTATACCAGCGAGATTGTGTCCTCGGTGGACGGAAGCTTCAGCATAGACCTTAACTTCTCCAAGTCTACCGCAATCTCTGCGTCTTCTTTAACATCATACTCTTCAAATGCATCTGCCTTAAGTTTAAAATCCACCATGCCTACATGGGCAGGGTCCACCGCCCTTGAGAATATTTCATCCTGTGTAATGTGCAACTTTGCCTCGTCAACAAGTATTGAGGTTGCATCCACTACGTTCTTCAGAAAATCAGCCTTTATTTTTACCGTGAACATGTTTTTTATATATGCTTCTGCTTTAAAAATATAGCGATAGGAATAAAAAGAGGAAAGAAATTTAGAACCATGGATATCATAGAGGCAATGGAAAAAAGGCATTCCGTCAGGAGTTATACAAATAAGGAAATACCAGATGATAGCATACGCAAAATAATCGATGCAGCCCGCCTTGCCCCGTCCGCCAAAAACCGCCAGGAATGGAAATTCGTAGTCATTAAAGACGCAGCGAAGCGTAAAAAAATGCGCGAGGTGGCAAAAGGGCAGAACTTCGTGGAAAAAGCTCCTGTAATCATAGCAGGCGTTTCACCGGAAACATCGTATACAATGACATGCGGGGTTCCGGCAAGGCACGTTGATATATCAATAGCCATGGAGCACATTGCCCTAGCGGCAGTTGAATACGGCCTGGGTACATGCTGGGTAGGTGCCTTTTATCAGGATATGGCAAAAGAAGCGCTAAATATACCGGAAGATTGCGAGGTTGTGAGTTTAATGACACTTGGATACCCCGATGAGGAAAAACCGGCGGAGAAGAAAAGGAAGAGCATTGATGAAATAATTTGCCACGAGGAATTCTGTTGAATTAAAAAAACCACCACATAAAAATGAGGATATATACTATCATTTCTTTCAAGGTGAACATTTTACATAAAGATTTATACCTTGCCTTCATTTATCTAAGTGAAGGTGGATTAAATGAAAAAGTTGGTAGCACTTGCAATGATATGTACCTTTATTTTGAGTAGTTTGAGCGGTTGTATAAATGAAAAGGGGATAATAAATATCCCTCCTGCAACCTCGTCTCATATCAGCAATCCGAAGGCCGCATTCACCTCCTATTACTCCCACGAGGGTTTTTCAATAAATCTTGACGGCGCAGATTACAATTTGCCGCTGGAACTTGATAAAGTTACGAATTTTCAGGAAATGGACGACATCTTCAGGCTGAGTGACGAGCAGAAATCCCTACTGAGAAAAAACGGATTCGTTGCCATCGATTACGAAAAAACAAATGATATCATCGAACCGTACAAAACCCTGAAGGGAATGAACGCACCGATTTTCATCACATCCGACAGCCTTCTCCATATCTATCATATACAGTTCAACGAACTGCTGAAGAACATCGAGGAAAGAGAATTTTTTGACGGTATCTTAAACATAAGCATTGAAATGGCCGGAAGAGCCAAGAAAGATTACGGCACATTCACCGAGCCCATACTGAAAGAAGCGGCAAGACGCAACGTGGCTTTTTTCATGGTCGGACTGGAGCTTCTGCAAACCCCCTCCGAAGGATACAACGGCTCGGAAAATATCAGAGAGGTAGATATCAAATTGCCCGATTACGTGAAAAGCGAGGTAGAATCGGAAATAGAAGCCATTGATGGACACAACGGTTTAAAAAAGAGTACCATTTTCGGATACGATGAGGATTACTCCCAGTATGTGCCCCGCGGTCATTACACCCGGTCGGAGGAATTATTCAGATACTTCAGGGCAATGATGTGGTACGGAAGAATGGCATTCCTGCTCAAAGGAGGGGATGATGCGCTCATAAGCGAGGAGAACGCAAAAATAGCCACCGTCCAGGCATCCCTGATTTCCGTTGAACTGAATGAAACTGCTGCTGGCAATTCGACGGCAATGCACGTATGGGAAAGGATATATGCCATAACCTCGTTTTTTGTTGGGTTGGCGGACGATCTGACACCTTTTGAATATTCGGATGCAATAAAGAAAGTCTTTGATTCGGTATTTAATTTCACCGTTCTTGCAAGCGATAGCGGACTGCTGCCCCTCACGGCAGAACTTGCACAACTGCGAAGTCCCCGGATATACGGGGGAAGCGGTGTATGTGTGATATACCCGCCATTTACAAAGGAAAAGCTGAATGAATGCCTTGATAAGACCAAGGGCATGCGTTTCATGGGACAGCGCTTTGTGCCAGATTCCTATATGTTCCAGCAACTTGTTTCGCCTGCGGTCGGCATGTATATCGGGAATGAATTTGGCGATAATCGGCCATTCACAATGGAGATGACCGACGGTGGGCCGGCGAGATGTTTTCCACGAGGTCTGGATGTGATGGCGGTATTGGGCTCGGAAAGGGCAAAAAATATATTGGTTTATGAAGGAGATACTGAATACGAGGGGATAAATACTAGCTATGACAAACAGCTTAACATTCTTAGAGAGGAGTTCGAAAACTTCAATGTCACTGAATGGAACCGAAACCTGTACTGGGGATGGCTTTACGCACTGAAAGCCCTATTGAAGGAATTCCAGGAGGGTTATCCGAGCTTTATGCAAACAAAGGCATGGCTTGACAAGGAATTGCAGACTTCCCTTGCTTCATGGACAGAGTTGAGGCATGATACAATACTTTATGCAAAACAGAGCTACACACCGGAATTTACAAGTATACCCCCTGCCCCGCCCTCCGGCTACGTCGAGCCGGTACCGGAATTTTATGTTCGGCTGATGGCATTGACAAACATGACCTCAGAGGGACTGGAGCATATGAATGCAATAAACCATTCTGAAAAGGAGAGGCTTGACACACTGAAGGATGCACTTGAAAAACTCGTAGACATTTCCGTGAAAGAACTTGAGGGCGACGGGCTGAGCGAAGTCGATTATACATTTATACAGGATTTCGGGGACATAATGGACGGGGCGGTTACGGGAGTCGGGGAAGGAAAGGAAATGACGATGGTAGCGGACGTGCATACCGACATGAACACGGGAAAATGCCTGGAGGAAGGAGTCGGCTATGCAGATATGCTGCTGGTGGCATACAAACTGCCCGACGGAAGGATTATGCTTGGTGCCGGCCCTATATTCAGTTACTACGAGTTCAAGCAGCCCATGGGAGACAGATTGACAGACGGGGAATGGAAGGACATTCTCGAATCAGGAAACGAGCCTTCCCGACCTCAATGGACTACGTCATTCATGCCCTCAGGATAAAAGTCGATTGCCGGTCTTGTGTCATAGCAGAAGGCAATCAAAAATTGGGTGGTATATCTTTATTAAACAACATGGAGAACTTGCAGTCATCGCAAGACATGTTTTTCTTTTCTCTTTCTCTTACGTTCCTTTCTTCCCTTCTTTGTTAAAGGCCCAGGTTTCTTTCCTGGAGATATATCTTTTTTGCTCTTGACTTTACTCATATCATCTCCCTCCTTTATTTATATCCACATAAAGATAGATAACAAGATGTAGTTAAAGTATTTGCTATTTGTGGTGGGGTTCTGTCAATAAATTCGAGGCATAAAATGGGCTGTCTAATACGAGGCATTTAAACAAATTGGGCAACAAATTGAATAATAAATCCTATGAGGATAAAAACTAAACCTAAAATAGTAGTAGGTCTTTCTTCCTTTCTGAATCGAGTTACTGGGTCAGTCCCTGGATATAACTTTCGTTCTTTTACAAATATTTGTGGTACTAGCAAAATAATAACTCCAATCACATTAAATAGCAATCCTATTAGTATTAAAATATCAACACACATATTTAGGCATTATATTACTCATTAATATATATGTCCATTTGTTCTGTGGTTCTGTTTGGTGGTTACAGATTTGCCGATTTTTCGTCTGTATTTTTCATTTTGAAATTTTTTTGTTTTTTTTTGAAAGTTAAGATATAAATTTGAATTTGTTTTACATCTGTTATTTTTCCTTTTACACACATAAAAGGAAAAGAGAAATATGATGTTTATAGGAGAGAACAAAGAAAGATATGATAAAAAGGCAAAATATTATGAAATGCTTGTAAGATTGTTGAACCTGAAATTGACAACTTTTTGTTAAAAATTTTTAAATTTTTTTTTTTTTTTGAATTTTTTTGTTTTTAAAATAAGCAATTAAGTTAACAAACTAAATAGTTTACTTATTAGTCAGCAAAACTCCATTTTCATTACCTTCATTTTGCCTATTTACCTATATGACTCTTACATTAATAAATCCAGCAGGCTTCTGTTTTCCCTATTTTTTATTTTCTTCTCCATCATCAATTATTATAATCATCTTCGAACTGGAAAGCACGGGGTTACATCGAGAGTGTCGTCGTTCCCTTCGGAAAGACCAGGATTCTGGCATTATCTCCCTTTATCCGTATCGCCTCGTTTATCGCTTCATCGACACTTCCGAAAACGTTCATTCTGAATACGTTTTCGAGCATGCCCTTGTCCATGTCGGATACCATGAAAAATGCAGTTCTGTCCAGAGCTTTCATATGATAAAATGCTTTATGCCCTCCCGGAACGAATTCCTTGCTCAATTCCGCCTCCATCTCCTCCTTTGTATTATATTTGCTCATCCATTCATAATAGGGATCGGAGCCGTGGCCGTCGGGACATTGAGCAACAAGTATTATGATGCCATTGCCCTTCACCACATTCAATGAAAGGTGTATCGCCTTGTAAGCCTGGTAAAGATTTATGTCATGAGGGGCACCATCGGCGGCCGTTACAACAATGTCCGCCTTCTCCCCGACCTTGACCTTGTACATACTATCGACCAGGGCGGCACCATTCCTCAGCACCATATCGAAATCTCCCGCAAAAGCACCCACAATCTTGTGCTGGGCGTTCTGAACAACATTGAGACAAAAATGGGGCGGTGCAATGCGGGCGGCCTCCGTCATGTTCTCGTACATGGGATTACCATCAAGCACGCCCGGTCTTGACATGAGATTGAAAAAGTTCGTGGTGTAATTATGCTGGATTGTTGAATAATGGCACATACCGGGAAGGATACTCTTCCGCCCGCCGCCGTAGCCCGCAAAGTAATGTATTTCGACATCGCCGAGCAAAATCTTCAGGTCGCTTTCTAGAAATGCATTTTTTACCTTCACCTTAGTGCCCCGGGATGTTGTCCCGACATATGTGAAATCGCTGCCCCTGCAGTTGTTACTTATGCAACGCAGTTCATCTGAATAGCTTCCGCCCAGCAGCTTTTTCGCCTCCTCGGGTTTCACCTCACGGTGGGTGCCGGTTGCAAATATGACCGTGATATCTTCCATTCTTATTCCTGCATTTTCAAGCTCTTTCGTGACAGGGGGCATCATCTCCCAGGTAGGGCATGGGCGTGTGTTGTCATCAACGACCAGTGAAACTTTCATTCCCTTTCTTGCCAGTTCACTTATCTTATAACATCCCATCGGATTATCCAGTGCTTTCTCAATATAACCCCCCGGGCCCATTTCCGGCTTGACCTCGTTCGGATAAATGACATCTATTAAATTTTCATCCGGCACTTCTGCCTCCAGAAAGCCCTTCCCATAGGGTAACTTGATTCTCATGAGCTATTATCGGCAAAAGCGTATAATAAATTTGGGTTTTGAAAGGACGATATTACGGTGCGAATATCATCCCTTTTTATGGAGATAATCTTCCATTTCTTTTAAGATAGACTCCTTATCGATGCCAGAATCTTTTGGTTCGTAGGCAAAGCAACAGAACATCTCTCCCTTTAGAATTTCACTTCTTTGATCGAGACGGGTTAATTCACAAGCGACCTCCCTTCTCTCGTTTCTTATGCAGGAATCGCAAAGCGCTGGAACTGGTATATATTCCTCATCGATTTTTGTTCCATCATCAAGATAGTAGCCTTCTTCCATACTGAAATCCCCCTGATTTTTATTATCATCTGGCTGTTTGACTTAACATTCCGAGCATATCTGAAGTTTGCGGACAATAGCAGAGTGAATTTGGGTAATGACAAAGACACGGAGATATTACTGTGAATGCAGGTAAAATCTGATAATTTCTTTCAGAGGGACAAAGCTTTCCTCAACTTTTTCAGCCTTTCCCATGGGTCTTCATTCAAATATCTTATTGCAACGTCGAATGTTGCACCGCTCCATATCCCCATGAGGAAATAGCCGATCTGGTCCATCACGGGACAGATGGGCAGCACGTCCTAGATTCTCATCCTTGTGGCAATCAATGACTGATGCGTATCTCCGAATATTTGCTCATGCAACTGAACCATAACTGCAACTCTCCAAAGTTAATCTATTCATCGGAGATAGATTATCGGTTTGATGCCGTGAATGCAATCTTATTGCTGGTATTTCCTCCATTTGCTTTCCAGCCCGGGGTCCTGTATCGTCTTCATTATGTAGTCGGCAAATTCTGCTCCGGTCGCTCCCCCTTCCCTGCCGGTACACACAATCTTTTTCTCATACTGACTGCATATATCCAGTGCCATGCCAAGTTCCTTTTCCTTTTCCGGAAAACCTATGTGCCCGAGTAACATGGCAGCTGCCTTTATCATGCTTGTCGGTTCGGCATATTGGGCCCTTCCTTCCTTGACCATTCTCGGAGCACTTCCATGGATAGCCTCAAACACTGCGTATCTCTTTCCAATATTTGCACTTCCCGCCGTGCCCACACCACCCTGAATCTGTGCAGCCTCGTCCGTTATTATATCACCGTAAAGGTTCGGAAGCACTACAACCTTGAACTGTTTCCTCCTCTCGGGGTCTATGAGTTTCGCCGTCATGATGTCCACAAACCAGTCATCCCATTCCACCTCGGGATAATCCTTGGCCACTTGTTCCGCCATGTCCAGAAACTTCCCGTCGGTCTTTTTTACGATATTTGCCTTTGTCACGACAGTAACTTTGTTCATGCCCGTCTTCCTCGCATATTCAAAAGCAAGGCGTATTATCCTCTCGGCCCCGGGAGTGGTTATCACCTTGAAATCAATCGCCAGGTCATCTGTAACGTCCACACCCTTACTTCCGAGTACATATGCACCCTCCGTATTTTCCCTGAAGAAAATCCAGTCAATTCCTTCCGAAGGCACTTTGACGGGCCTCACATTGGCAAAGAGGTCAAGCTTTCTTCTCATGGCAACGTTGGCACTCTCTATATTGGGCCACGGATCCCCTTTCTTTGGAGTTGTCGTCGGCCCCTTCAATATAACGTTGCACTTCTTTACCGCTTCCAAGACGTCGTCAGGTATTGCCTTCATTACTTTTGCCCTGTTCTCTATGGTAAGGCCTTTTATGTCCCTGAACTCGATTCTGCCGCCTTTGACCTCGTCTTTGAGTAAAAACTCGGTTATCCTTCTTGCCTCATTGCATATGTAAGGGCCGATGCCGTCCCCGCCGACAATACCTACAACCAAGTGCTCCAGCGTTTTATAATCTACCCAGTCGTCTTTCTTCTTCATTCCTTCTATCCTTTCAAGCTGCTCCTGCAACACATTTCCAAAATGTTTTTTTGCCTCTTCTATTTCCTTTTCGTACATCATTCACCTCCAAACATCTCTTTTTCCTCATCTGGAGAAATATACAAGACATCATCATACGGATGACGGTACAGACGAGCCTTCTGTCTCTTCTGGTCCATTGCATGGCCCATGAAACCTATGCTCCTGCCAAGAACAAAGAGAGCGTTCAAGCCGCCCATATCTATGAATTCATTTATCTCTTCATCGTTAAACATGCCCGTACTCTTCATCAGGTCAACAAACAGAATGCCTATGCATCCGTCCACGTTGAGGATAAGATTGTTTCTCTTCGCTGTTGTTATCTTCTCAACCTCAAGTGCATAGTTCAAAAGGTCTGTTTTCGGGAAATATTCGAATGCATATTCCTTCAGCAGATCCACCCTCTTATCGGGGTTCTGCACACTCTTTACCCTGTGACCTATACCCGAGATATACATTCCCTTTCTCTTCATGTCCACCACAAATTCCTCCGGCGACATGCCTGCCTCGTATGCATGCTTGAAGTATTTTGCCGCATCTGCTATTGCCCCTCCGAATCTCGGCCCGATAGTGAGCAGCCCCGAAACCAGGGCGTCAATAATGTCCTTCCCTGCCCTTGATGTGATAATGGCATTATGTGCCCCGCTAACGGCAGGCCCGTGGTCTGCAGTAATCATTACGGCAAGCTCTATGAATTTGCGGGCGTATTCCGGCAGCAATTTCTTGAACCACAGCAACCCCACCACACCACCTACCCCCATATTACCCCCTATGACCTCTGATATCGGTACTCCTGCATACATCAGTTCTTCGCCGCGGTCATTTGATATCGTACAGATGAAATTCCTTGGTTTTCTTATGGTTCCGGTCTTCAATGCCTTATCATAATCCATCGGGATGACCGGGGGCTCCGCCTCCGCCTTCTCGTCTATCTTGCCCTCGCCCTTCAGTTTTTGGTAAACCTGCCCTATAACGTCCCCCAGATCATCAAACGAATTCGGTACCATAACTCCTGCCTCTCTCAATGCGGCAGCCTTTGCATCTGCAGACGTTTCCGCCCCTCCGCTTTTTGCACCTGCATGACCGAACTGGACTTCTCCCGTGAATACCTTGGCACACGTGCCTGTCACCCATGCAACCAGCGGTTTTGTAATCTTTCCTTCCTTCAAAGCATCAACGACCTCATATTCCTTCGTCCCGCCGACCTCTCCGAGCATGACCATCATCTTTATATCTGGGTTCTTCTCGTACCTCAGGAGATGATCTACCAAGGTGGAACCTGGATATCTGTCACCGCCTATTGCTATCCCTTCATATATACCGTCGCTGTTCTGCTGGATTATATTGAACATCTCATTGACCATGCCGCCGGAAACGGAAACCAGGCCGACTGAACCGGGACGATAAAGTTTCAGTGATTTGAGATTATCAATTGCCCCTCCGGTATTTCCGATCTTGAATGCTCCGGCCTTAAGACCGCCCACGGTCGCTGGACCGATTATACACTTTTCCTTCTCCTTTGCCAGATGGGCAAGTTCCCTCTCGCGGCGTTCCGGTATACCCTCGGCTATCACGGCAACGGTTCTTATGCCGTCCGTCTCCAGCGCTTCCTTTGTTGTCTGATATGCAGAGCGGTAAGAGGAAAAATTCACCATGACATCCGCCTCGGGATGGCGGGCGACCGCCTCCTCAAGCTTCCTGTACATCGGTATCAGGATTTCTTTTGTGCCGAAGAATACTTTCGTATACCCCTCCCTGGTCGGATTTATCACTGCCGCCACGGAAGGTTTCTCTCTCCTGCAAAGATAATCAAAGTCGAGCATCCTCTGGATTGCCCTCTGCTGGTTTCCATAAACAATTGCCCTTGTTTTTTCATTAAACAGTTCATAATCTGATGCCATTACTACTCACCTCCTTCCAGAGCGAGTTTAACTATCCGAGTCATGTGCATCTCCGGCCCATAAACCTCTATCGGCACTCCTATTTCCTTTCCGAGTTCCCTCATCAATCTCAGACCCTCCTGATAATTCGGGCCGCCTCTTCTGACATAGATTTTCACGTTGTTTTCCTGGAGTTTACTCTTGTATTCCTTCAATGCCTTTATTATCCCTTGGAATGTTTTTGCCACGTCAGTAAAATTGGCTATACCTCCGCCAACAATCAAAATCTTGCCCCTCGGGTCTTTCTCCCTTGTCATCAAATCAATTACTGTCTTTGCATACTCGCATGTTTCATCAGTCGTCGGGTTGCCACTGTACTCGCCATAGTTTGCAAGCTCGTTGCCGTAACCAAGGTCAACTATCGTATCCGTATAAATGACACTTGCTCCGCCTCCTGCGACCATCGTCCATATTCGCCCCCTGGGGTTCAGAACCGTCAACTTCATGCTCGCTCCGGACTTCTCATCCAGTCCCTTTATGTATTTCTCCTCAGAAGTCATACCCCTTCCGAACGGAGCAGGGAATTCCATATCTCTCCATTTATTTGCCATCCAGAAGGCAGCGGTATCATCGAGTTTTGCCACCATATCCAGCGGTACGACTTTGCCGTCGCCCGCCATGGTGAACGGATTTAGTTCAAACATCGAGTAATAAAGCTCTTTGTAAAACGTGTATACGGCTTTCACAAATGGTTCCATCGTATCAAGCATGCTGCCCGACAACTGGGAGGAAAGTTTTCCCCTCACATCGATATCATCCAGCCCCTTCCCAACCGGTACATCGATGGCGATGACTTTATCCCAGTTTTCCTCTATGTCAACGCCCCCTGCAGTCGAAAAGTAAATATGGTCCGCCTCCCTGTCATCCTTTATGGCTATATAATATTCCTTATCATGCTCGATATACGGCTCCACAAGGAAATGAGTGAGTCTGCCCTCGACGCCCGTTATCGCCACCGTCTTGTTCATTCTTTCATTTATCCACTGCTTTGCCTCATCAAAACCCGCATTTAACAGAATTAAGCCGTGTTTCCCCCTCTTCCCGAAAAGCTGGTCGGGTTTTACCACAAGTTTTTCTTCCCTTATCCAAGGCTGTTCATTTGCCGCCTCGTCAATCGTATGACCGGCGGTAACCAGAGTGCTTTCCCCTGGAAGTGTAAACTTTCCATCGGAAAACTCCGGCAGATATTTCGCAAGCATTTTCTTTGCGTCATATTCACGTATTCCTCTCTGTGCCATTTCAAACCACCTTTTTCCTCTTTTTTATTTATTACTTATATCTTTTTATTATATACTGTACTTTCAATTCCCTAATTCCCGGTTAGGTCTATCTGCCCCCTTTCTTTTTTATCCAAGGAAGAAGACCACCTATCATCATGATTTTCCTCTCCTCCTCTCCGAGATCATGTTTCAATTTATACTCGCTTCCTTTTGTAATATTCCTGAGAGTCAGTTCATGGGGCAATGAATCCAACGATATTTCAAGCATGTCTCCCTGTTCTATTCTATCGTAATCGGACGGGTCTGAAAATATCAATGGCAAAATACCGAAGTTTATCAGGTTTGCCCGATGTATCCTTGCAAACGACTTCACGATAACCGCCTTCACTCCGAGATATTTCGGGGCTATGGCGGCATGCTCCCTGCTCGAACCCTGTCCGTAATTCTCGCCGCCTATTATTAAACCGCCGTTCTTCTCCATTGCCCTGCCGTAAAATTCTTCATCTATGCGGGAGAATACATACTTGGATATCTCCGGTATATTGCTCCTTAACGGCAAAATCTTGGCTCCGGCGGGCATGATGTGATCCGTGGTGATGTTGTCCTCAACTTTGATGAGTACCGTACCCTCGAGCTTTTCCGGCAATTCGGGGAAATCAGGAAGGGGCTTTATGTTCGGACCCCTGATTATTTCGACACGTGATGCTTCCTCCGACGGAAGCGGCGGGATTATCATGTTGTCGTTTATGATGAATTTATCCGGGAGTTTTATCTCGGGGGCCATACCTATCATATTCCTCGGGTCTGTCAGAACGCCCTTTATCGCCGTGGCTGCCGCAGTCTCTGGGCTTACAAGAAAAATACCTGCATCTTTTGTGCCACTTCTGCCCTCGAAATTCCTGTTATATGTTCTCACGCTCACCGACCCCGACGGAGGAGCACCGCCCATGCCTATGCACGGTCCACATGCATTCTCTATTACCCGGGCACCTGCCTCCACCAGATAATTGTATTCGCCAGTTTCAGCAAGATGCTCCACCACCTGACGGGAACCCGGATTTATAAGCAATGAAATATCGGTCGATATGGTATGTCCTTTCAGTATCTGGGCGACCATCTTCAAATCCCTGAGAGATGAATTTGTGCACGAACCTATGGTAACCTGCTGCACTTCCATGCCCTCGATGTCCCTCACCCTTTTCACGTTTCCGGGACTGTGGGGAAGCGCCACCATGGGTTCAAGCTCGCTTAGATTGATTTCGATTATTTCATCGTAACCCTCATCATCTGCCTCAAGTTGAACCCACTGCTCGACCCTGCCCTGCGCCTCAAACCACTGCCTTGTCAATTCATCACTCGGAAAAATGCTTGTAGTGGCCCCAGTTTCGGTGCCCATGTTTGTTATCGTTGCCCTCTCCGGGATACCGAGTGTCTTTACGCCGGGTCCGAAATACTCGAATACCTTACCAACGCCACCCTTTACATCGACTCTTTTCAAAAGCTCCAGAATAACATCCTTTGCAGATACCCATGCCGGAAGTTTTCCCGTGAGGCGTACACCCACGACTTTGGGACACTTAAGAGTGAAAGATTCACCCGCCATAACAGCTGCAACGTTCAGCCCCCCGGCGCCTATTGCCAGCGAGCCCACGCCGCCCGCCGTCGGCGTATGACTGTCGCTTCCAAGCAGTGTCCTGCCGGGGCGTGCAAACCGCTCGAGATGGAGCTGATGACATATGCCGTTTCCGGGGCGGGAAAAATAAAGTCCGTATCTTGCTGCTATTGACTGAAGGTAACGGTGGTCATCGGCATTCCTGAAATCCGATTGCAGTGTATTGTGGTCTACATAGCTAACGCTCAACTCAGTTTTCATTCTCGGGATCCCCATTGCCTCAAACTCCAGATAAGCCATTGTGCCAGTTGCATCCTGTGTAAGCGTCTGGTCTATTCTTATGGCAATGTCAGAACCACTCTTCAGCTCTCCCTCAACAAGATGTTCCTCTAATATCTTTTTTACTAGATTCATCTTGGATGATAATGGGCATTCCATTATAAATAATTTTTTCTTAATCATAAAAATTTGTTTAAATATTATAATTTTGGTTACTATTTACCTAATTTAAGTAACATTTTAACAAAATACCTGCAAAATAAAATTTTTACATATCGCAGGGCATCTACTTTTTTCCGTCTTTTTTAGCAACCTTATCAATTGATACAGTATGCCCGCAGTCCCTGCATTCAAGAAACACATGTTTTTCTGGGGTAATAAGCCCGTCAGTCGACCATGGCACCCTCAAAACTATGCCCACATTCTCACTGCCGCATCTTGGGCATTTGAATTCTTTTTCTTCATTCTCGCCCATGAAAGTAAAACCAGCAAAGGAATAAAATGTTTGGGACTAAATGGTAACAGGCCCAATATATTTCAAAAACAAAGGTCATTGCCTTAAAGGAGAGAGTTTCAGATGATTGACATTTATACCAAAACAAAAGTTTTAATAAAGCAATGTGTTATAATAATAAAGTCAATGTATTACAATACTAACAAACATACAATATAATAGAGAGGCAATATATAAAAGTGAATGAAGGAATGGCGAGTTCGGATATAATGCTAAATTGGAATGATATACGAACTTGACTTAGGTATGAAAAGTTATGTGAAATTTTGGCTTTACATATAAAATTAAGGAGATGATTGTTTATGGAGAAAATCAAAATCGCAATTGTAGGGATTGGTAACTGCGCAAGTTCATTGCTGCAGGGTATTGAGTACTATAAAGACAAGAATAGCAAAGAGGCTATAGGATTGATGCACTGGGACATCGGTGGTTATAAGCCCTACGATATTGAAGTAGTAGCAGCATTCGATATAGACAGAAGGAAGGTGGGAAAAGATGTGTCAGATGCCATTTTTCAACTTCCAAACTGCACCACAGTATTCTGTAAAGATATGCCAAAGACAGGTGTCGAGGTAAAGATGGGCAGAATACTGGACGGCTTTGCCGAACATATGAAGAGTTACGAGGAGAAGTATAGATTTCTTCCCGCTGATGAGAAGGAGGCAACAAAAGAGGATATAGTAGATATATTAAAGGCGTCTGGGGCTGAGATCCTTTTGAATTATCTCCCAGTGGGCTCTAAAGATGCTGTTAAATTTTATGCAGAATGCGCCCTGGACGCGGGAGTGGCATTGATAAATAATATGCCTGTCTTCATCGCCAGCAATCCCGAATGGGGCCAACGTTTTGAAAAGGAGGGAATACCCATTATTGGTGACGACGTAAAATCCCAGCTCGGCGCTACCATAATTCATCGAGTGTTAACCAACCTTTTTAAGAATAGGGGAGTGAGACTTGAGCGGACCTATCAACTCAATACCGGGGGAAACACAGATTTTCTGAACATGCTTGACAGAAGCCGTCTAGTTTCCAAAAAGGAGTCCAAGACCGAAGCTGTACAATCTCAAACCAAAGACCGATTGGAAGATGAAAACATTCACATCGGTCCCAGTGACTGGGTGGCATGGCAGAAAGACAACAAGGTCTGTTTTCTAAGGATGGAGGGCAAACTTTTCGGCAATGTTCCCATGGATCTCGAATTGCGGCTTTCTGTAGAAGATTCTCCCAACTCTGGAGGAGTGGTGATAGATGCTATAAGGTGCTGCAAACTGGCACTTGAAAGAGGTAAAGGCGGAATTCTCTATTCTCCGTCGGCCTATTTTATGAAGCACCCTCCAAAACAGTTTACCGATGATGAAGCATATCTATTAACAGAAGATTTTATCAAAGGAAAAAGAGAAGATTAAATATGAAATGCTTGATAATCGCTGCCGGGCAGGGAAGTAGACTGTCAACTAAGAGCGATTCAAAGCCCATTATTTCGCTTCTGGGATTATCCCTCATTGAACGGGTGATATTAACCGCAAAGAAGGGTGGTCTAACAGATTTTTATGTGGTAACAGGGTACAATGGTGAAAAGGTAAGGCAGCATCTTGATAGGCTCAGTCAGAACAGAGGTATAAAGATAAACCATATCATAAATGATGATTGGGAAAAGGAAAATGGTATATCAGTTCTTAAAGCAAAAGACACGCTTAAAGAAAATTTTATCCTGTTAATGAGTGACCATATCTTTGACGAATCGATACTAGTGAAACTGAAGAATGAAAAGATAGCAGATGATGAAGTTATACTGGTTGTAGACTACAACATCAAGACAAACAAACTTGTTGATATTGATGATGTTACCAAAGTTCTTGTGGAAGACGATAGGATTTTAGACATTGGAAAGGGCATCAAGAAATATAATGCCTATGATACAGGAATTTTCCTTTGTTCTCCGGCAATATTTAATGCCATCGAAGAAAGCTCAGGTAACGGCGACACATCCCTCACGGGAGGGGTAAGAGTATTGGCTAAAAAGGGAAAGGCGAAAGTCCTCGATATTAAAGATAACTTCTGGATTGATGTAGATGATGAGGAGGCATTTAAGAAAGCGGGAGGTAAGCTTTTAGCTACTTTGGAAAAACCCTCTGATGGGCCTATATCAAGACACTTAAACAGATCGTTATCAATTAGGATTTCAAAGTATCTTGTAAAAACTAATATTTCTCCAAATTTTATATCATTCCTTTCTTTTATCCTTTGTTGCATCGGAGCAATTTTCTTCTTTTTAGGAGAATACACTTTTCTATTATGGGGAGCAATACTGGCCCAAGCAGCATCTGTTATTGACGGCTGTGACGGTGAAATAGCAAGATTGAAATTTCAAGAAACAGAATACGGCGCATGGTTTGATGCTGTTTTAGACCGCTATGCAGATGCCTTCCTCCTTTTCGGTCTGACTTATTACGTCTATTTTCTAAGTGGAAACCTCCTATATCTCTTTATCGGATTTCTGGCGATCATTGGCACTTTCATGAATAGTTATACCGCTGACAAATATGATGGCTTGATGAAGAAAATAATCGGGTCAAAAGAACACTATTTCAGAATGGGTCGTGATGTTAGGATATTTATCATATTCATTTTTGCATTACTGAATATACCCTTTTTATTTCTGGGGGAAATAGTAAACCTACCGTTTTTAGCAATCCTTTTAATCGCTATTTTGATGAATACAGAAAATATAAGAAGGGTGGTGGTTCTATATAACAATAGATAGTATTGACTGCGTAAAGAAGAAGATTGACGGGATTATCGAAAAATCGCTTGTTCCCGAAGACCCAATCCATGCAAAAAACACCTTAGAATGGCTGCTTAAATTAAAGCCTGATGCTGATGAGGCCCTAAGAATAGCTGCTTTAGGTCATGACATTGAAAGAGCTATTGAAGAACAGAAAGTAAGATATAAGGATTACAAGAGCTATGATGAGTTTAAGAAAGCTCATGCTTTAAACAGCGCTAAGATTTTGAAAGAAATAATGGAAGAATGCAATGTAAGAAAAGAATTAGTCGAGGATGTCTTTTTTCTTGTAAGCCGTCATGAAGTAGGAGGCAATAAAAGAGCCGATGTTTTAAGAGATGCCGACAGCATCTCGTTTTTCCATGTAAACATGCCCTATTACTTTATCCGAAATGGTGTGGAAGAGACGAAAAGAAGGTGCTTATGGGGATACAAGAAGTTACCTGGAAACCTGCAAGAGGTTGTGGTTAAGTTTAACTATGAAGATAAAGAACTTGAGTCCCTTGTAAGGGCTTGGGTTGCAGGTAGCTGACTATGATAACGCCAGAACTTCGCCTAACATTCCTTAGGACTCTTTTTCTTCATTCTCGCCCATGAAAACAAAACCAGCAAAGGAATAAAATGTTTGGGACTAAATGGTAACAGGCCCAATATATTTCAAAAACAAAGGTCATTGCCTTAAAGGAGAGAGTTTCGGATGATTGACATTTATCCCAAAACAAAAGTTTTAATGAAGCGACGTGTTACAATATATTAGAGAGGCACCTAGATGGAATTTCATAAAAGGATTATGGAATTTAAAAAAGAGGAGGCGATAAAATGGCTGAAAGAATAGGAAAATTGCTCAAAACGTATGATAGGAAAGAAGGAGCGGTGAAAGACCTTGCAGAGAAATATAAGAAAGGTGAGCTTTCACCTAAAGAGGTCAAAGAGGAATCAAAACGCAGAGGATTCATCGTAGATAAGCTCTCATTTACGCCAATAGGAACATTATTTAGTATAATGGGCATTGCGGGGTTTTTCCTTTGCATTCTGCCAACAGTTTACAAATATCTTAAGATAGAAATATTTAGTTTCTCTACCCAATCCCAGACCATAGAAATACCTTTAATCATAATTGGTATATTCGTTGCCATCGCAATTGCGATAACCCCTCTTGCAATTCCTGCATCTCGTTTGAGAAAAAGGATTGGTGGATGCGAGGCTGAAGATTTTACTGTTGTTTTAATAACAGAAGGTCCGTATAGCATAGTTAGACATCCAACACATCTTAGTGCTCTCGTTTGGGTTATTGCAATAGTGTTTTTTATTAGTCCATGGGTTTCATTTTCACTTCTTTCAATTCTGGGTATTCTAATGATTATTTTGGCATTCTACCTAATGGAAATACAGGAAGAAAAGTTTGACCAGGTAAAATTCGGAGATGAATACAGGCAGTATATGAAAGAGGTTCCTAGATGGAATTTCATAAAGGGATTGTGGAATTTGAGGAAAAAGAGGCGATAAGATGGAAGATAGAAAAAGAAAACCCACAGGACTTGGGTATGTTATAAGTATAGGTGGCATGTTGCTGGCAGTGTTTTCCTATTTTTTTCTTGGAATAGGCAATTACTTTGCAGATCTCCGTGGTACATTTGGGCTAAGTGAAACGATCTGGACTTTTATTGGTGGCATGATTTGGATTTTCATCATCATGGCAATTTTGACACCTATTATGCTTAAAGTAGGTATAAAAACGGAATGAAAATCAACTAGGAAAAAAGAGGTAAAGAAAATGGGCATTATTCGTAGAGAAATAAGAGAGACAACAGCATCAATTAGCAAGGAGAGAACAGAAGCAAAACAAAAGTTTTAATGAAGGAACGTGTTACAATGTTAAAGAGGTGATGCGAAGAAATGAGTGAAGAAAATATCTATAAAAAGTTCGGATATAACACCAAAATGGAAGGATATGCGAAGTACTTCGTATATAAGCAAGTCATCCGAAATCGTGGACTTCAGGCTTATTGGTTGTTATACAGCAATCAACTGGTTCTGTCGCAAATTAGGGTGATAGAGTATGGGTGTCGCATTCGGGGGTTATCGCCATACTCAACAATCCATACATTCTATTCTTTCCTAATCCAAGATTAATTCCCGCTTGCTCTGCGGGTGTTCTTCCGATAACACTATGCTCACGAATGAAGTTATAGTAAGTCCTCATGTTATCGTTCATTTGCTTTCCTGTGCTGTCATTCTCAAGACCACGCATAACTTTATCTCTTTCCCTGTAAGTTCCGTGATAGCGTTCAAGAACGTTGTTATTTATCCTGTCTCTTATTCCAACACCACCAATATGAGTAACGCTATCTCCAAATTCATTTCTTATGGCAGAGTGGTATGCAGGCATTCCATCGGTGATAATCACTTCTGGATTTGCGTTCTGTATATTCTTCTTTGCCTTCTTCATTACCATTTCCGTTTCGAGAATACTTCTCTGTTTCGTAATTGTATTGGCGATAAGGAAGCGTGTATTCTCATCGAGAATGTTCCATGAGTAAAACCACTCACCGTTTGCCTTAATCTTTTGCTCATCAATGTGCCATATATCCCCGACATTAGGTTCTAACTTGTCGGTATGCTCTCTTATCTTTCCCATGAAGGTATTAATCCACCTTCTTATTGTTTCATGATGGAGTTTTATTTCATAGAACTGATAGATTGTATCTGCAATCTTTCTTGTAGATAATCCCTTAAAATACAAATCCATTGTAAGAGCGATAAGTTTTGCGTTTACCTTGTATCCTTTCACTTTATCAACAGTAAAACGGTGTCCGCAATCCTTACATTTATATCTCTGTATTTCCCTATGATCATTCTTTCTAACGCCATCTTTCACAACTTCCAAACTGCCACATGCCTCACATTTGATGACATTTTCCATCTGCTCTTTTAAATCAAGTGTGTCCTCATTCATTATTGTATTTCTAAGATTAACCCACATCTCAACCGCCTGAATGTGCTTGTATTTCACATGGCGTTTTTGGAAATCTGGACAATTACAAGTCCATTCCTGTTTATGTGTTATTTTGTATTTCCTATCTGGATTGCTCTGTGAGGGTAAAATAAAGGTTTCCTCATTCACCTTTTTGGGTGTATCTCCTTTTGAGAGGATTGCATACGCCCTTATCTTTCGGATATTTTCCATTTCCCTGATATTCATTTTTTCTTGCATTTTAATCACCTTTTACTTATTTGGTATATATTAATAGTAATGTAATAATAGTATTTAAATGTTACTATTAGTATTATAAAATTTCAATATTAGTTAATTTTATATACCGGTATTGTATTACCTTTATTATGCCAGAAGTAGAAGTATCTGCGTATAAGTGCAGTAGATGTGGGCATATATGGATGCCAAGAGATATATCATGGAGAGAAGAAGGAGTGAAACCGGCGGTATGTCCCAAATGTAAAAGCCCATATTGGGATAGACCAAAGAAAAAGGAGCGAAAAAATGAATGATAATATTAGTGTTGATAAAAATACAAAGAAGTTTGAAATTTTTTGGAAACGATTTTCAGATGAATATCCAATAGCATATGACTCCGTCATCAATCACTACAAAAAAATATCAAGTGCTTGGAAAAAAATTAGCCCTTTTTATGGAAAAAGTATGTCTGGCACTTTCAGTATCGATGAAGATGGAGAACTGACTGGTAATATGCCCTTTTGGATTTCTATAGGATTAATATCAGAAGATATTATCCAATTTATAACAGAACATACATTAAATGAAAATGAGTTGAATGCTTTTAAGAAAAAGATAGTGAAAGAAGCTAAAAAAGTTGCAACGAAAACAGCGGAAGAAATATCATCGCATCTTATGTTTGAGCCAGAGATAAACCCGATTGAGTGTAGAGAATGTGGTCATTTGAATCCTTATGACTCGATTTATTGTAACAAATGTGGTAAAAGGTTGAATAATAGATAATATGGTAAAGGATTTATGTGTCAAAGTTAGAAAATATTGTAATAGGTGTAAAAGGTATAATTATCCAAAAGCAAGATATTGTAATTATTGTGGGGAACTAATAACTGATGAAAAATTATATTATATTGGGTATTTTATCACCCGAATGAGACAGTCAGATGACAACACCCGCAAAGGCGACAGAACCAGAATTTTGGTACTGTTGGGTTCACGGGACATAAATACCCCCTGTTGGTTTGGCGGGTGATATGGATTGTTTTATCAATCCAACCCATCTGTTCTTTCCGAGTTCTAAATCAATGTCTGCCATCTCTGCGGGTGTCTTTCCAAGTGTCTGATGTGTCCTTATGAAGTTATAATAGGTTCGGTAGTTCTCAAGCATCTGTTCTGCGGTGTTATCATTGCACAATCCACGCATTACTTTATCCCGTTCTCTGTAAGTTCCGTGAAATCTCTCAAGTTTGTTGTTGTTTATTGCATCCCTTATTCCTGCATTGTGTATGTGTATTGCTTCTGGAAATTCACTCCTCACTACACCCTTGTAGGAAGGCATACCATCGGTTATAATCATTCTTGGCTTTCCTTTCACATTTCCCTTTGCCTTGTGAAATACTTTCTCCGTTTCAAGGATGCTTCTTTGCTTCGTTGTCGTGTTGGCAATCAGAAATCGGGTTTTTTCATCGAGTATATTCCATGAGTAAACCCAGTCTCCCTCAGATTTTACCTTCTGTTCATCAATACCCCAGACTTCGCCTAAATCAGGATTGTATTTTCTGACATAGGCGTTTATTTTATTCATAAATGTGTTAATCCAATCCCTTACTGTTGTATGGTCTATTTTTAGATTGTAAAACTGCTCTATGGTATCGGAGATTTTGCGAAGCGAGAGACCTTTGAAGTACAAATCCATACACAACGCTATGAGTTTGGTGTTTCCCTTCCTGAATTTTATTAAGTTCGTGGTAAAGCGGTGTCCGCAATCTTGGCATCTATACCTCTGTCTTAATCCCTGTTTTGTATTTCTCTGACCGTTCTTTACAATGCCATAAGAACCGCATTCATCACATTGTGGATGGCTTATCTCTGCTTTCAGGGTGAGTATGTCATCCTCTGCCTTATCATCGAATTTCTGCCACATCTGCACGCTCTGGATATGTTTGCACATCAATCCAGTTTCCCTGTGGTCTGGACAATCACAATGCCATTTTTTATTCTCTTTCCATACCGTATATGTTTTTTCTGGATTGCTTTGAGATGGTATTACAAAAACATTGGTCTTACCGTCTACTTTCTTTGGCATCGTTCCCTTCGCTATGATTGCGAAGGCACGCATTTTTCTTATTCTTTCGAGTTTTATTTTATCCTTTCCGTTCACCTTATTCACCATATAGTAAACGGAAAACAGTATATAAATCTTTCCCTCTTTTATGTGCCTAAAAGTATATATACTCTCTTTGCATTTAGGATATATGAAATTGCAAAAACAGAAAGGAAGGGAATACAAGGGTAAGGTGTATGCCAAATATTTTGTGACCATTCCGAAGAAAGACTTTGAAAGGTTGGGATGGTCGGAGGGAATAGAATTGAAAAGCATCGTGGCAGATGGAATGTATATATTGAGACCTAAAGAGTGAGAAGGAAGGGCATCCCCATCTGGGGGTGTATCGAAATGACAAAAATCGACACCAGATAGGGACACCCATAATGGTTTTAAAGCGATATATGATGTATAGGGTGGGTGTATTGAAATGAATGGAACGGGTATCAATCTGAATTTCAGAGGAGCATTTACATCAACAATGTTAGGAGGGGGTATTGCTCTTTGGATTGCTGGTGCAATGGTATCTAAAGATTTACCAAAAGTGGGGGATAATGCAATACGTGGTGGATTGATTCTTGTGGTGATTTCTATCTTATGGTATTTTTTTGGTAAAATTATAATAATTATTGATGAACATTTTAAAGAATAGTTAATCATGATTATTTTTTCTCCTTTTCATAATAATTTTTATTTGTAAGTATGTAATTATTAATGTAGCAATAAAAAAAATCGAGATTATGATGTAAGGAAATAACTCAACAATTGTCATGTCCACTAAAATAAAGATGGCAATGATTATTTTTTCTAGAATAACACCACATATAAATCCAGCAATCCAAGTATTCCATTTCACACCTACCACCTCCCTGTGGTAGATGTATGAAGTGAAAGTAGATTCTCCTTTGAAGGTGTTGTTCCTTCAAAAGGAGCGGGTATCCCCCAACAGAAAGGTTTCATTCCTTTCTTACCAAATGGTGAATAAGGCCGGGAGAGACCCGCATTTAAACAACCGTCTGAATTATTTAAGGGTTTATCACCCGCATCCAACAGATGATTTTTTTGTGGGGAAATCACCTGAGTTCCCAACAGAACCAGAATTTTCATCAAAAAGTATATGTATCATACTTCCGTTTATTAGATGAGAGGAGGCAATAAAATGAAAAATAATTTATTGAAGATAGGGGTATATGTGTTGGTGGTGCTGTGTTTTACTTTACCGATATCGGCAGACAAAAATCTCTCTCAAAGCGAAAAGATAAAAGAAATGATGAGTAGTGAATCACTGATGGTTCCGGATCTTGTATATTATCCGACATCTCATGATTTTGGGTATGTTCTTGAAGAGGACACATATCAAACAACATTTGAGATATGGAATGGAGGAACTGGAACATTAACATGGAATCTTGGAATTGTGCACACATGGATTTCCCCGTTTCCTACATCTGGATCATCGACCGGAGAACATGATACTGTAACGGTCACAATTGATACAACGGGATTAACCCCTGGTAGCTACTCTGGGTTTGTTAGTATATCAGCTAATGATGGTGGTGGTGTACGGTATTTTAACGTCTATTGCGAAGTCAACTCGAGGCAAAATGTCCCAAGTACACCATCCGGACCTGCAGCGGGAACAGCAGGAGTACCATATGAATATCGCACAACAGCTATTGACTCAGACGGCGACGAGGTCCAAGTTAGATTTGACTGGGATGGTTCATACTCCAGCTGGTCGCCTCTTGCATCCTCTGGAACGACATTCATAACTAATCACGCATGGTCCACACCTGGCACATATCATGTAAAGGCACAAGCAAAAGACGAGCATGGGGCATCAAGCCGCTGGTCATCTGCGCTCATCGTCACTATTATAGGTTCCAATAGTCCGCCATCCACCCCGAATACACCATCTGGTCCCATTTCTGGACTTCCTGGTACATCTTATTCGTATTCTACTTCTGCAATTGACCCAGAGGGTGATCAAATAAAATATTACTTCGACTGGTGTGACGGATTTGGAAACTGGACGAACTTAGTTGCATCAGGGGGCACTGCTTCAGCTTCTCATTCTTGGGCTGCTGAAGGAACATATAATGTAAAAGTAAAGGCTCAAGACGAAAACGGAGCTGAAAGCGGATGGTCAACAACCATTGTTGTCACAATATCAGCAAATACAGCACCAAATAAACCCAACACTCCCTCTGGACCTACGATTGGAAAAGCAGGAAATTTCTACACCTATTCAACTTCAACAA
Source organism: uncultured Thermoplasmatales archaeon (assembly GCA_964606745.1). Classification (GTDB taxonomy): domain Archaea; phylum Thermoplasmatota; class E2; order UBA202; family DSCA01; genus VBQP01. The sequence continues at coordinate 24,424 of CAZSHJ010000001.1, forward strand.
ATGACCCCGAAGGAGATCAAATACATTTTCTGTTTGATTGGGGCGATGGAACGAATAGCAGCTGGGTCGGTCCATTTAACTCTGGAGATATTGGGACGGCTTCCCATGTCTGGACCGCGAAGGGCTCGTTTGCCATTAGGGTCAAAGCGAAAGATACAAGCGGGACAGAAAGTGTATGGTCGGACCCGCTGCCTGTCAGTATGCCGAAAACCTATGAAAACCCATTCCAGCAATTCTTGGAGAAACTCAATGAATGGTTTATGCAGGCATTTGGGAGAGAGAGATTGCCGTGGACATTCAACCTATAAAATATCATGCCAGAAAAGGTCATCTATAAAACATTAAGCCAATCATCAGCAAAAGCAACACTGAATTAACAAGTGCAATAATTATTACTCCAGTTATCATTATACGGATTCTTTAATTTTATTACTTGTAAGGAACCATAGTGAATTTTGTGCTACTTGCACTTATAGTAATATCATAATCCTCAAACACAGGATATATCCCGACCAATACGGGCATATCCCTGTCTATTACACACGCCTCAATATCTGTGTATTCTACTTCCCTACCACCATGCCCTATAAGAAAATGGATTTTTGTGGAGAATGCGTCCACCTGTCCGCCGGCAGTATGAATTTTATTTTTCCTCGGGGTCAATGATTGTCCCAAATAATCTGCTAATTTCTTTGGTACAGATATCTCATCAGCACCAGAATCGAGAATAGCATAAAATGGTGGTGTCTCTTTACCATTTTTCCCAATGAATCTGATCGGAATATCTGGTGTTTTAGAATTGCTTTGATACTTGAATGTGAATCTTAACAACTTAGAAGCAGCATGGGGCATTTTAGAAGAAACAGGTACCTTGTGCCATCTTTTTGTCTATAACTACATCTCCCTTGGGATATTTGCCTCCTTTTTCTATCACCTTTATCATATCATCGTTATAGTATATGACTTCGTGTTTTTTGTTAAGTAGCACCCATTTCCCTTCATACTTGTCATTGTTAGACACAATATCACCTTACCTTCAATATACATCTTGTTTAATATAAACTTTTTTGTTAAAATTAAGGTGGTGGTACAGATACGAATCAGGCAAGTGTTCCAACGATTGTATCCTTCTGCTCTCAATAATTTAATTCACAAAATTGCCTTCCATGTAAATATGCCATTCCATTAAGAGTTTATTTATATTCGCTTTGAAATAAAAATATCAAAATCACCAACAACTTCCCACAACCTTTTTCAACTCCCTCCCATTAAAATTACATCATGGCGGAAAAGGTCATCTGCATAATCTGTGGCGTAAACGAAACAACCAATCCTGATGGCATATGCAATGACTGCAAGCTTTCCATATTGTTTAACAAGAATATTCCACCGAATTTTTGATCGCCTTCAAATTCCCAAAGTGTTGATAATGGAGGCACAGTTCCCATGATTCTCCCAGTGAATATGAATAACGGTTTGGAACGTAAATATAGGGGATTGTTCTTCTTTTTGGCACCGTACCCCTCATCCAAGCATCATCAAGACCATTTCCCCGATGATTTTTGCTGCGGCTGCGGCGGTAATGCCGCCAGTGTCATAAACAGGAGAAAACTCGACAACATCAAAGCCTACAATACTATCTCTGATTTCTCCCAGCCAATACAGCGAATTCAGCAACTCCTTTGTTGAAAATCCGCAGGGTTCAGGAGTACCTACCCCTGGGGCAAATGCAGGGTCGAGGACATCAATATCTATCGTCACATAAACGGGCTTATCCATTTCTTTTATCTCTCTTACATTCTTCTCCCCCATAAGTTCCATGGAAAGTTTTGTATTTTTTGAGAATTTCCATTCTTCTCTTTCCCCGCTTCTGATTCCGAACTGATAAATGTCCTTCGTTATCTCATAGCACCTTCGCATAACACATGCATGGGAAAATTTGTCACCGAGATACTCACCCCTCAAGTCGCAGTGGGCATCAAACTGAATGATGACAATATCCCCTATAACATCCTTTATTCCTCTGATAACCGGATAGGTTATGGAATGCTCTCCACCAATAGCGATTATTTTCTTGCCGTGCTTAGCAATATCCCCTGAAACAGCGGCTATATCATTGAAAATTTCCTCCGTACTGCCAAACAATGAGATGTCCCGCAAATCGCACAATTTGCAGTCCTGTAAATCCTTTACGAGTGCAGGACTGTATGTTTCCAGTCCCCATGATGCTTCCCTTATCGCCTTGGGGCCAAATCTTGCACCCGGACGGTAGCACACGGTTGTGTCATAAGGAATGCCGAATATCACCCCATCTGCATCATCAAAGCCGTCACTGGCACATGTAAACTTCGTAAAATCCTCGAAATATTTTGATGAAATACTCTTTTTCTTGTCAATGCCGTTCATATACTCTCCTTACAACCGTAACGATGGATGTCAATATAAAAATATTGCTGCCATTCACAATTTGGCGGAAAAGATACGATACGGAAGTTTCTTCATACCTATCCTTTTGTATGCCCTTATGGCATTCTCATTATTTTTATGCACATATAGGCACAGAGAGCACACACCCTTCTCCCTGGCAATTCTTTTTATTTCCTCCACCAATTTTTTCATAACACCCTTCTTTCTCCATTCCTCGTGGACATATATACTCTGAAGCCACCATACATCCGCCCCCCTCCAGTCGCTCCACTCATAAGTTATCATGACCTGCCCCACAATATCATTTCCATCCTCCATCACAAGATAAAAGCCCTTTTCCCTACTTCCGATCAATACCCCAATGCCTTCCAGGGTTTTCCCATATTCTATCTCCATATTTTCCGATTCACGGGCAAGCATAATGTTGTTTCGAGCTATTTTTTCCACATCATCCATCGAAGCCATTCTTATGTTCATAACAGTAAAACCCCCATGCCTAAAAAGATTTGTACATCTCCATGCAAATGCGCTGTTAATCCCTCAATTTTCAGGATTCTGAGAGCTTGTAGGCGACTTATATATTGAAATATTTTTTGTAATCCCACGTTGATATCTGGAAGAGAAAGTCATTCCATTCCTCTTCTTTTATATCAACAAATGCATGCGAAGCGTGTTTTCCCAGTGCCCTCTGCACAACTTCATCGCTTTCAAATTCTTCGATGGCTTCATGAAGCGTTCTCGGGAGCCGTTTTATATGATATTTTTTCAAATCTCTCTTGTTCATGGAATAAATGTTTTTTTCAATGGGCTCTCCAGGGTCAATTTTCTTCTTTATACCATCCATACCTGCATGGATAAGAACAGCAAATGTAAGATATGGATTTGCTGAAGGGTCAGGATGACGTGCCTCTACATCTATTGAGTTATATTTTCCTGCCCTGTTAGGAATTCTTATCAGTGCACTCCTATTGTAAATTGCCCATGCAATATTGATTGGTGCCTCAAAGTTTGGAATAAGCCGCTTATAAGAATTTGTTGTTGGATTTGTTATGGCGGTCATGCCCTTTGCATGTTCAATTATGCCCCCTATGAAATACCGTGCCGTCTGCGATAGCATATATCTATCATTCTCGTCAAAGAAAGCAGATTTTTTATCCTTGAAAAGTTCCATATGGACATGCATTCCGTTCCCGGCATCTGTTGAAAGTGGCTTAGGCATAAAGGTGACAAGCAGGTCCTCCTTAGACCCCGTTATCTTGGCAAGAAACTTGAAAAGTATTGAAGCATCCCCTGCCCTTACTGCATCCGGCAGTGCGTTTATTTCTATTTCCTGCTGCCATGCGCCTCCTTCGTGATGATGGTATTTTACACCTAATCCGGATGATATGAGGGATTCGGAGAGTTTGTTTCTGAACGACTCCGCAGAATCTATCGGGGCAGAGGCAAAGTAACCATCATTTTCTTTTATGCCCATCACGGGATGCTTTCCCTTTGGAATTTGTTCCACTCCATGTATAAGCGTTGTTAACTCACTGGCACCTCCCTCTGGCAAACTGGATTTCTTGAATGCATAAAATTCCAGCTCAGGAGAAAGGTCTACACTGCTATATCCCATGCTTTTAATAAGCTGCATTGACCTCCTCGCAATATTACGCGGATCACCTGGAAAATAATCATATGTTTTTACATCCAAGACATCCATAACAACCCTAGCCACGCCTTCCCCGTAAAACCGTGGCAGGGGCAACATCGTCTTGGCGTCAGGAAGGGCTATCATATCAGATTGTTCAACAGCTGCAAATCCTTCAACTGATGAGCCGTCAAAACCCACCCCTTCTTTCCATATCGTATCCTCCATATAAGTCTTTGAAGGCATCGAGAATACCCTGAGATTACCAACGACATCGACAAAATGACCCTGAATCCACTTAATATTTTCTTCGTTTATTACTTTTTTTGCTTTCTCAACGTCCCTGCTGTCATACATCGCTCCCCTATAGCAGTAATGAAATATAAATTTTATTTACAATCTCGGCAGATTGTGCTCTATCTCAAACGGGCTAACCTCCCTATCATACTTATGCCCTGTCTCTATCCTGTAATTCATTATCTCCACCTCCTTGTTTGCAATGAATTTTTTAAACAGATGATCACCAAGCATTTCCCTCACCAGTTCGCTGTTTTTTGTGATTTCTATCGCCTCTTCCAGGTTCTTGGGAAGGGTTTTTATTCCCATTCCCTCCCTCTTATCACCGCTCATGGTATAAATATCATCCTCGCATGGCGATTGTAACTCATAACCACTCTCAACTCCTTTCAACCCGGCTGCCAGCATGGCGGAAAATGCAAGATATGGATTACACCCCGGGTCTGGGCTTCTCACCTCTATTCTTGTGGCCTTCTCATTCCCGGGCTTGTATTCGGGAATGCGTACCAGTGTTGAACGGTTTTTCTGCCCCCACACGAGATACACAGGTGCCTCGTATCCCGGAACCAGTCGCTTGAATGAATTCACCCACTGATTGAGAATGGACGTAATTTCTGCGATGTGAGTCATCAAACCCCCGACATAACTCCTTGCATTTTCGGAAAGATAATATTTCCCATCTTCATCAAAGAAAGCATTTTCCTCGCCCCTCCATAAAGACTGGTGAACATGCATCCCGTTCCCGTTTTCCCCGTTCAGCGGTTTGGGCATGAACGTTGCATATATCCCCTCCCTCCTCGAAAATTCTTTGACGGCGTACCTGAAAAGCATAACCGTATCGGCCATTTCAAGAGCATCTCCATACCTCAAATCGATTTCATGCTGAGAAGGTGCCACCTCATGATGACCGTATTCTGAAATGATTTCCATTTTTAACATCCCGAGAGCTATTTTTTTTCTTAGATGTTCATAAGGGTCGCCAATACCAATGCTAAAATAATCCCCTTTATCCAGTGGAATGGGATTTCCACTATTTTCAAAGCAGAAAAATTCCATCTCGGGACCGACCTTGAAAGAAGTGAATCCCTGCTTCCCCGCTTTTTTCAATGCCCTTTTCAACACATATCTGGCATCGCCGGAGCTGTGGGTGCCGTCAGGATTGAGAATATCACAGAATAAGCATCCGACCCTGTAAGAACTGCCGTCTCCATCTTCATAATCCCACGGGAGAATGCGGAATGTTTCTGCATTCGGAGAAGCCACCATGTCACTTTCTTCAATCCTCACAAGTCCTTCCACGGAGGAGCCGTCAAATCCCTTTCCCTCCTTGAATGTTCCTTCGAGTTCGTAAGAAGGAATACCAAAACCCCTCAATTCTCCGAGTATATCCGGAAAAAGCATGTTTACAAATTTCACATCTTTTCCATCATTTTCCAAAAACTCAAGCACATCGTCGCTATTCCTGAAGTTATAACTACCCATTAAAAAAGTATAAAAAGGAGGGATAAAAGGTTATCGTTGATTACAGATTCTTTTCAGCTATGTCGCCAACGATTGGCACCTTGAACATTTCCCCCTTATATGCTTTAAGCATCAGGACAATCCATAGTATGAACGTTAGAAGCCATATCAACCCCCCAATTATCCAACCTAAGAAGGGTATCCATGCAAATATCCAGGCTATCACTGTTAGAGGTAGAAACGTCACTATGGACTGCTTCGCATGAAACCGAACGAATTTATTGTCTTTCTCAATCAGATAGAAGATAATCCCTGTTAACCATACCAGTATATAGCACAATGCACCTTCAACATTCTCGCCCATACCTAACGATGTTTTTTCCATATTCGTTTATCACCATATGATATATTACTTTATCGAAAAATTAAGAAGAATGAATGCGTTATCGTCCCATGACAAAGATATACCTCACAAGAATGATACCAGAGAAGGGAATCAAGCTGCTGGAGGAGAGACATAAACTGGAGATTTATGAAGGAGATTCACCGCCCCCCAAGAAGGAAATCATCGAGAAAACCAGGGACAAGGAAGGGTTGCTGTGCCTTCTCACAGACCCGATAGACAAGGAAGTCATGGATGCCGCCCCAAATTTGAAAGCCATATCCACATATGCCGTGGGCTATGATAATATTGACCTGCAGGAAGCAACACGGAGAAAAATATCGGTGTCCAACACTCCAGGCGTCCTAACGGAAACCACAGCCGACCTGACATGGTCGCTTATCATGTCGATAGCAAGGAGAATTACTGAAGGAGATAAGATGGTGAGAGAAGGGGAATTCAAAGGATGGGGACCTCTGGTTTTACTCGGCAATGACATCCACGGGAAGACGCTGGGCATCATCGGGGCGGGGCGGATAGGGCAGGCGGTAGCAAGGCGGGCAATGGGATTTAATATGAAAATAATTTATTACGGCAGGGAACGGAAACCGGATTTTGAAAGGGAATACAATGCAAGATTTGTTGATTTCGATGAACTGCTGAAGTTGTCGGATTACATCACCCTGCATGTGCCACTGACAGAGGAAACACATCACATGATGGGAAAGAGAGAGCTTGGGATGATGAAGGAGACTGCTTATCTTATCAATACGGCAAGGGGGAAATGCATTGATGAAAAGGCACTGGTGAAATCACTCGGGAATAAAGAGATAGCAGGAGCTGCAATTGATGTATTCGAAAATGAGCCGTTCCTGACGCCGGGGCTTACAAAACTGAATAATGTTGTTCTTGCACCGCATGCCGGCTCTGCGTCAATAGAAACACGGACAAAGATGGCAACCATTGCAGCCGAGAATTTGCTTGCAGGGTTGGAGGGAAAAATGCCCCGATACTGTGTGAATCCAGAAGTTTTCGGTGAAGCAGAGGGTTAGAAAAGAATTGTCTGCAACTGACTTCTAAAATGGCATGAAACATCAAGAATTATCTCTCTACTGACCTTTACTTCCCCCAACTTCCAAGATACCAAATTCACCTTCTTTTCTCCTCAAAAACAGGGTACTGAGAATTGCAGACACACCAATACACCATAAACAAAGAATTATGAAGTATGGGCTCAATGTTGTACTTACTGCCGCTTGCATATACGCATATACATATATTCTACTATATCCATTCCGTCCCACCACCATACCTACTTTTACCAGACTTACCATCTTGTCAAGTCAGGCTTATTTGGATTTTATTGCTTTCCTTATCTTCTTTACAAGTATTTCTATTTCTTTCCTGCTCCCTTCCTCGTCCCTCAATTCCGACATAAGCTCACTCAGTCTGATATGAATGGCCTCTTTAGAAAACTCTGCAACGCTCGAATAACCAACTCTTGGGTCTTCAACAACCGTCCTGCGTATTTCCTCGTGGAGGGTCTTCGGCACAGAGATGGTACTATATTTAAGCATATGCGTTTATCCGAAAAAGCATTATATACTTTGCCATCTGCCAATGCCACTTATATTAGTATAAAGTCCACTTTAAACAGTGAATTTAAATCATAGAATCACCAGATTGAATGATGATAATGCAAACCAAAAATTAATATGCAAAATCGCAATGCAAGATTATGACAGAAGTTCGAGATAATTTGCTCTACACGGAAAGCCACGAGTGGATTCTTAAGAAAGACGGAATCGCGAGGATGGGAATAACAGACTATGCCCAGAATCATCTGACAGATGTAGTCTATGCCGAACTACCGAAAGCAGGCGACAGATTTTCCAAGGGCGACGAGATTTCAACAGTGGAATCGGTCAAATCTGTATCCGAAATATATGTGCCGGTCAGCGGAGAGGTGACAGCGGTAAATGACAGGCTTGACGGTGAACCGGAGTTGATAAACAATTCCCCGTATGATGACGGATGGCTTCTTGAAATAAAGATGGATGATGAAAGCGAGCTGGAAAAACTGCTCCTACCGTCAGAATACAGGAAAAAAGTTGACTGATACAATTTAAACGATGGATTTATAAAATAAAAAAAGATTAGGGCAGAGGATATATATGTCACGTGAAAATTTTAACTCTTACATCCCTGCGGACAAGAAGATACCCGAATTGACTCTTAAGGCAGTCCTTGTAGGCATGTTTCTCGCAGTTATCATGGGTTCAGCAAACGCATATCTTGGTCTGTATGCAGGTATGACCGTTTCAGCAGCCATACCCGGAGCGATAATGGCACTGGCTCTCCTGAAACCCCTGAAAGGCAACGTATTGGAAGTAACTACCGGCATGATGGGGGCTGCAGCAGGAGAGGCACTGGCCGCAGGTATAATATTTACCATTCCTGCCCTTGTTGTCATAGGGGCATGGCAAGATATCCACTATCTGGAGACTACCCTTATAGCACTTATCGGCGGAATTCTTGGTGTTCTGTGGATGGTTCCATTGAGGCGAGCATTGATAATAAAAACAGACCTACCTTTTCCCGAGGGAATTGCAGTGGCTGCAGTCATCACCACGGCGGCCGGCGACGGGGAGGGAAGTGAAGGAAGCATATGGATGGTGGTGGGAGCCGTGCTTGCAGCCTTGGTAAAATTTTCACAGGTATCACTAAACGTTTTCAGGGGAAGTGCCGAAAAAGTTGTGGCAGTTGGAAAGTACTACGTAGCAGGACGTTCTACCGAAGGTTACTTTTATGGAGGCAGTGCAGCCTCGCCCGCATTGCTCGGCGTGGGCTACATTGTGGGACCACGAATTGCATCCTTCGTTTTTGCGGGCGGTATAATTGGCTGGGTCATACTCACTCCACTCATCATACTGTCGACCGGTATGCCTGCAAGTGCCCCCAATGCCTTGGAAGGATTCTACATGGTATGGGGCGACTATGTCAGATACATTGGCGTAGGTGCCATGGTGGTCGGGGGATTATATACGATATGGCAACTTAGAAACAACCTGATGGGCGGAATAAAGGAAGCCATTATGGGGTTGAGAAGCGGAGAGGGTGAGACGAAAAAGAGAACTGATACCGACCTGGAATTTAAGAAGGTATTTCTTGCAATCGGATTCCTTGTGATACCTACATTCGTGATATACGCATGGGTATCCCAGATGTATGTTATATCGGCATTTATGGCGATACTGCTCGTAATTGCAGCCTTCATGGCGAGCGCAATAGCGGGCTACATGGCAGGACTGCTGGGCTCGTCAAATAATCCTATATCGGGTGTGACAGTGGCAGTACTGCTGTTCGTGAGTATAATAATGCTGGCATTCGGAGTGACAGGGCTGGCGGGCATGACCATTGTCATATTGATGGCAGCCGTTGTGTGCTGTGCCGGTGCGATATCCGGAGATGTTCTCCAGTCAATGGCAGCAGGTGAAATGATAGGTTCAACACCTTACAGGCAGCAGCTGGCCGAAATATTTGGCATAATCGCAGCAGCCCCGGTACTCGGTATCGTTGTGAAGGCACTGGACAGTGCATATGGCATAGGGACAAAGAATTTGCCGGCTCCGCAGGCATTCCTGATGGGAGGTATCGTGAAAGGAGTTATCGGCGGGGACATGGTATGGCCATATGTAATCGCAGGCGCATTTCTCGCCCTTGTGCTCATATTGATGGATATTCCTGTCCTTCCCGTGGCGATAGGAACTTATCTGCCACTTTCCCTCAGTATACCCATTTTCATAGGGGGGGCTGTAAGGGCTCTGGTCGACAGAATGATAAACAAGCGGTCAACAAACAATAACAATGATGAAGAGTTAAGCGACTGGGAAATGGCCATACAACAGCACGGGGTATCCCCCAAGGAAAGTGCCCACCGTACAGGCCTGCTATTCACTGCAGGACTAATTGCCGGAGAGGCAATAATGGGCGTCATATCGGCATTTCTGATAATAGGACACGTAAACCTGAAAATCCTGCAGGATGCACCTGCATGGCCAGGCATGCTTGTCTGGGGTTACATCGCATTTATACTGGGATATATCGTACTGAGGGAATTCAATAAAGCTCAGGCTAAAAGTGAAAAATGAAGGTTTTAATATTGAAATAGACAAAAATGCCAAACCGATGCGCACTTCGGAGTGGTACGAGGAAGAGGGGTTCATCAAAATAAAGACCGTTAAATTTGAGGGAAAACTGGGCAAATGGTTCTGTGACGTTCTGAAAAAGCCGAATTATATAATTGTGAATCTGGATGAGATGGGCTCTTTCATATGGAAAAGATGTGACGGAAAAACAACTGTTGAAGAAATACTGGAGGAACTGAAGGAAAGCATGGGCAAAAAATTTGAGAAGGATGGTATAGGGCCCCGTTCCTTTTACTTCATGCACATGCTCAGAAACAGAAGATTTGTGACATGGGAGGAAAACGACTCCCAGAGTACCGATGAAAAGATATGAACAATAGTATGAAACTTGATGGAAGCTGGCCGTATTAATACTATTTACCCTGATGTTAATTTGGGAGAGGAAATAATGGGAGTTGATCAACAACAGTCCACTATATTATTTAAAAGATATCATATTCTTAGGGAGATAAATTATTTATGTAAATGGCTATTTACCAGTCTCTGCGATTCCACCATATGAAATGCGGCAGCCGAGATTTGCTTCTATTTTCCTTATCAAATCATCTGAAAATTTTTTTCTAATCGGACGACGATGTTTTAAGGACATATTTCATAAACAACTTTTTTTATAAAATATATCAGTACGAACGGCCATTAAACCACCGATGTAATCAACGATAATTTCTCCGATATAATCTACGGAATGTTTGCGTATTTGCCATATTTGTCGGGCTTGGCAAAAAACAGAGTCTTTATCTCTAAGGGGCTTTGCGCCCCTGTTTTTTATACCATAGCTCCGAGGACAGGATTTGAATACCATTTACCGGTAAAAATATATTATGTATCAAAAATCCAGGGTTTAAAGCTCATAATACTATCGTTAATACAACATTAAAAAGAAATTTGTGAATCAAAGGGTATACTGATAATCATATCTTAAAAATAGCAATGAATCGCTCTTTAAAAGTAGATATATCTATTAAATTGTCACAATTGCTTTGCGATTTTGGCCATTTGCAAAGATTGTTAGTTTTTCGGTCTCGATAAGTTTCACAAACTTTGTATCGATTGCACTCTTAAAGCTATCAAGATAATGCTTATCTATAAAATCACCTTTCTCAGGATATATTGGGGCATAGATAATATTACTACTAACTAAATCCCCGAAAAAATGTGTTCCATAAGACAGTTCAAGTGCAACTTGGTCAGTTGCTACTTCAACAATCATAATCGCATTACTAATTTCACCATATCTGACCGGGATACCAAGCTCTGGGTGGGTTGTACCCCATCGTCCAGGCCCTATAAGGATATATCTACGACCATTAAGAAACCTATTGACTTTCCCTACCTCTCTCGCAATCTCATAAGCATTCGTTAAATTAAATACCTCATTAGATACATATATAATACGATTTATTCGGGTAAACTTACCGTTTCCCATTATCCCATTGCTTTTTATAATGACTTTATCCTCAATAGAAGATGGGATATTAATCATTTTATGTTCACTTCTTACCCATAACGGCCTTAATTGCACAATATAAAATCCGGGATTGCTTTGCATTCTGTTACCCTCAGATAATTCTACGGCAAACTCAATATCAACTGGTATTCCTGTTATTTTTTCAATATTATTTACAATATCTTGAAGTAATGAGGTTACGTCTATCGGTTTTTTTATGCTCAGAATTTTATTAAACGTCAATATAATCTGTTCATTTTTTCTTGGGAATGAGATTATTTCAGTCAAATAATCTTCTTCAATTTTTGAAGCAACCAGGCGGATGCTCGAGTCATAATGCACAGCTTCTTTTACAGGGACAGTAACAAATGATTTTTTCTGCAAATCAATAGCGTCAAAATTCGTTTGAGAGTAATGAACAATGTCCTCTAGTGACGGACCTACAGGGCTGTTATCCGGAAAAAAGGGGGAGAAAACCTTTGCGCGAGATCGCCCCACCGCTTGTGTGCCAAGCCCGTACACCATTCTTACAAAACCCTGATTCTGCTTAATTCGTTCGGACCATGGATAATAATTCTGTGAAAACAAAACTCCAGAAATTAAAGGATAATAGAGTGAATTACGATGGTTTCTTCCAATAACTTCCTGGATAAGAATGGCCATTTTCTCTTCTGCCCAATCTATGTTATTTCTAATCCGATACTCTCTCGCATTTTCCTCAAAAGTACTGGCATAAACCGTTTTAACCGCGTCAATAATCTCATTCAACCGCTCACTTTTTGTCCCACGGTTCGTAATAAACACCGATTGGTATATTCCCGCAAAAGAGTATCGTAGATTATCTTCCAAAAGGCTTGACGATCTGACTACGAGAGGCAGTTCACCAGCAAGAGATATTATGTCTTGAAGTGCCTCCATTTGTGAATCAGGTAATTCAGCCTCTAAAAAATCCATGTATAACTCTTCGGGGGCAATTTTCCCTGAACATTTCTTTGTTATCCTAGTATACAATTTATTTAAATTCATAAACTCGTCATAAAAACTGGTCCTTAACAAAAACGATTTAGGAATTTTTATCAGATCGGAGTGACTCTTTGAAAGAAAAGACTTTTCTTCCATCTTTAAATCAGTTAAAAACAAGAGACCGGCAGACTTGCCACCGACAAAACCGTCTCCATAGACGATGACATTATCATATGACCTATCTTCTTTCATCTTGAAGGTAACGTATGGCGCATCGGACTTTAAAGAGTCGATTAGTCCAATTGCATTTTTATGCATATATATCTAAAAAAGTTAGCATATATAGTATTATTCATTCAAAGATATTCTTACAAAATCGTAACGTGATTGAGTTTAACACTGAATTGTAAGCTTTTCTGATAGATGCGATCTGGGTAACCCCTGTCAGAAAAAATGATGCATATACGATTAATCCCCTGCCCAAAGATTGTTGACTTCCCGCTGGAATAGGTTAAGATATGATTATTGATGCCAGCTTTCAATGGATTCATGCAAAATCTGCTCTGCAAGAGCGAGCGACTCATCGGTCACATCGCCGAATGAGGCACAGGCAATCGCCTGCGGAACACGCCGGATATAATCCCCCATCCTTAAATCCCGGCGGAGCTGGGTGGCATAATGTTCCTCTACAAGCTCGTTTACACTGGAGAGATATGCCCTCACCTTTCTGGTTGACACCTCGATGCCGGGACGATAACCTTGCGCCATCTCCACCCACTGGTTGTAGAAGGATGGCTTTTCCCTTATTTCCCCCCCGCCGTAAAATTTCTGTTCGAAAAGTTCCAGACGACTCTCCCTGTCTATTTTTTCCGTTTTTACTATGAGGGCGAACCTGCTCATGAGAAGCGGAGGCAAGGAAATACCTTTCAAGGGCGTGTCATGAAAAACCTGTGACGAGGGGTTTGCAAATGCTATCATTATAAATCGACTTTCTATCTCCTCATGTATTTTTGCCGAGTGTACGCTACATCTCCCGTTTGACAATAATTCGTAGCAGTGCTCTATGTCTCCCTCTGGTATCTTGTCCAGCTCGTCCACAAGCACGACTTTTTCGTGTGAATATGCAAGTGCCCCCATCTCCCCGGTGGCAAGGTTTATCACCAGTCCTGCCCTTGTTGTGTTTGCCCCGACTGTTGTGATATTGCGGAAATTCCGTTCTATTATTTCCTTCGCAAGGGTCTTGCTGCTGCCGGGCTCACCGATAACGACCGTATGGACAGGTTCCTTGAATGTGGAGAACATGCTCACCGACAATGCTTTCTTCATTATCTCGTTTCCCATTATACCGTCAAAAACGTTTCTCCAGAAGCCCTCGAACCCCCGCTCGCGTGCAAAATCCATTACCTGCTCCTCGCTCAGCGGCATGTGCTCCGAAAAGCCCTTTTTCATCCCATCCAGAATTTCCTTTTCGATTTGCGATGCCTCGACTATCATGTCAAAAGCCCTTCCATTCCTGCAAATTTCCATAATCCCGTCTTTTTCCGCCAGGGAGGCGGCACCCGGTGGAACATTGTACACACCCAGAACAGAGAGAACGGATTTTATTATGGGATTGGAGATATCTCTGGTGTACACCCGGATAATATCTTCCTCAACATCAATATCCTCTATATTTTCATGGGCTATAATGTTTCTTGCCCTCCTTATGAGCGAAACGCCCTTTCCCCTCCCCATCCCCAGCTTCTCGTGGGTCAGCATGGAGATTTGCTCAAGGCGGGTTATACCCATGGATTCGAGTTTCTTTCTGTCGGATGGTGCAACTCCCAGCTTAGCAAGGTCATCTTCCATATGCTGCATAATACCTTCCGTAATTAAAGTTTCGTTACTCTCTGGCTACCACAATAAAATTAGCTCCGACATATTTCTTGAATCCCGACTTTCCGACAATGACTTTTAGAAATGCGGACTGCTCCCCCTGTTCAATTGTTGCATTCACGTGGATGACAGCCATGCCCCCGACATCCGTTTTTGCGGATGCTGTTTCATCCCCGCCCGCGATTTTAACGGTTGCATTCTCCACCGCAGTGTTATTCGCATCGGTCACCTTCACAACGACATCGAACGATGCCTGCGTTCCCGAAATGATTACAAGATTTCCGTCCCTGCCCCCGCACTGTATGCACTCCACTTCAAAAGTCCCCTTCGGTGTAAAAATTACAATCAGGGCGATGAGTACCGAGAAAATAACGATAGCAAGAATGATGAGTGCAGCAAGCCGCAGCGGCGACTTCCGAATGTCCTTGAATGACAATATGAACCTATCCCAGTGATCTTTCACGATACAGATAGCATATAATGCATTTAAAAGTTTGCGGATGGAAATAGATTTATATTGCACATCAGGGGTTACCATCATGGATGTCGGGGCTGTGGCATTTGACCTTGACGGTACAATCACCAGAACTGGTGTAAGGTTTGCCCCTTTCAGGAAGCGTATAGGGTGCGGGGAAGAGGATGTGCTTGAATACGTAAATAAAGCCGACGAAAAAAGGAGAAAGGAATTCTACGAAATACTGGACGACTACGAAAAAAACATACAGGAGGATTGCACTCTAAATCCCGGATTTCCAGAGCTCATGGACTTTCTGATGGAGAAAGGAATAAAAACGGGCATCGCAACCCGCTCGTCCAGAAAGCATGCAGGAATCGTGACACGGAAGCTGGGCATACCGGTCAACCATGTAATAGCAAGGGAGGACGCAGAGCCAAAACCTTCAGGAATGCCGCTCATCATGCTGTCAAAAATGTTCAACGTGTCCACCGAAAAAATGTTATTCGTGGGAGATTTTTTGTGGGACATGCTTGCAGGCAGGGATGCCGGGGTCAAAACGGTTCTTCTTCTGAACAGCCATTCGGAAAAGTTTTCCCATCTTGCAGATTACACAATCACTGATTTAAAGGAACTAATAGATATGATTGAGAAGTGAATAAGGACTTATTCAGTGAATCTTCCGTCATCTCCTGATGATGGAAGCTTATGAACGTTTTTCTCAAGCCACCCTATATTTTTGACCTCATGGATATCAAACTCGGGCACATAGGGCTTGATGTCAAGGAGAGGTGTTCCATCAACAATGTCCACATTCATAATGTACAGGGTACTACCCTCGACTTTCAAAAGCTCGACCACGGATACACCTATGGGATTGGGCCTACTCGGAGCCCTTGTGGCAAAAACCCCACGCTTTTTGTTGTCCATGTAGGGCTTTACTTTCAAATGATAGCCCTCAGATAAATGAAATTGGTATATTAAAAAAATGCGAGAAAAACCCCCAATGTCCTCCAATCCTTCAGCGTATTCTGGAAATACTTCTACTTGCCCTTCAATGCCTTCTGCAACTGCGGGTTGTATTGGAATTCCCTTTGGCTCCTTGAAAGGAGAATGAATGATTCCGATGGGCTTGAATGATATTTCATTCATTTTTCTCATGCCTTATATCCTAATGCATAGAATACCATATAATGCTTTTCTTAAAAGGGTTGCAAAGAAAACTTTTCCGTCAACGCTTTTCTTAAAAGGGTTGCAAAGGAACTTTGGGGTGCAGACCTTTTGTTGCGTTATTGGTAACATTTTGGTTTTCTATTTTCTTTAGTAGTTTTAACATTTTATTGATTGTTTGTTTAAAAAAACAAAAAAATTTTTAACAAAAGCCATCAATTTCAGAATTAACAATCTCACAAGCATTTCATAAGATTTTGTCTTTTTATACTATCTTTCTTTGTTATCTCCCATAAAAATTACATATTCCTTTCGCTTTTACCATAATAAAGGAAAGAACGAGCTCTACAATACAAGAGATGAAAATTCAAAAAAAATTTAAGAGTTAACATTAACTGACGGTTTTTAAAAATTAAGCAAAGAAACCCCTATTTTAGCTGCCGACAAACGTTAAATACAATATTGCTTTTCTAATCTGTGATAAAAATGAATAGAACATGTATGGTCGCAATTTGCGTATCACTCTCTATTTTTTTGATGATAACTGCAAGTAACTCTGTAATCGATTATGGGGGGAAGACAGATTTAACAAACGGAAGTAATAGTATTGTAATTTTCTCTCCGGATAATGTGCAGGGCAACCTGCCGGGCAATGAAACAGAGTACTGGGCATTAATCGTGGCTGTGGGCATATATGCTAACAACCCTGATATGGACAGACCGAGCATGCTCGTGGAATCGGCCAAACTCCAGGAAATGCTGCCTGTGTCATCAAATTGGGATGAAAACCATATGAAAGTCATAGAAAGAGAGAATGCCACGGTGCCGAATATCATAAATGGATTCAGATGGCTGGATGAAATGGAAGATGAAAATGATATTTCCCTTGTTTACCTGACAACCCACGGCTTCCCGATTTTATTTGATATACCTCCTTTTGATGAGGAAGACGGTATGGATGAGGCACTGGCAACTTACAGGGGTTTCCTCCCGTTTCCCAACCCGTGGAGCTGGGAGCCACTTGCAAACGCATTTGCAATACTCACCGATGATGAAATCAATTTTTTCCTGAATAGACTTGAATCAAAGGGAATTGGTGTTATTGTTGACAGTTGTCACAGTGGCGGCTTCAATGACAACTGGTCATACTCCAAAGCGGCTGTGGAGAACTGGGCAAAGGATTTTGCCGGCGAGCTTCAGGGGAGAAACAGGGTGATTATAACTTCGGTGCCGGAGACAGAGACCTCTTATGGTTCGTACTTCTCCAACTATATTATCAAAGGGCTTCAGGGATACGGAGATGTGAACGGCGACGGGATGTGCTCACTGGAAGAAGCATTTAACTACGCAAAACCCATAATTGAAAAAGATACGGGCATGCGTCCCCAGATTTTCGATGATTATCCCGGCGAGCTGATTTTTACCGAAAAGGAAATGCCTCCATCCCAGCCGGAAAAGCCGGAAGGACCGACAATAGGAAAAACGAATACGACGTATTCATATGAGACACTGTCATCAGATCCGGAAGGGGACGATATAAAATATCTTTTCGACTGGGGAGATGGAAGCAAGGAATGGACATTGCCTTGCCATTCTGGCATAGTCTTAAGCATATCACATTCATGGGATGAAGAGGGGACATATAGCATCAAGGTGATGGCATCCGATGAGAAAGGAGCGGAGAGTGAATGGTCTGAAGAGATGGCAGTTACACTGGCCGACCGCCATATAGTTGACCAGAGGCAGGTGGTTTACCGCTCTGGATCCAGGGTGAATATAACCGAATGGGTTGCTCAGTCATTTGTGCCCTCTCTCGACAGAATATCAAAAATCGAAATCAATCTTTTCTCATATGGTGAAAGCAATACAGTTACCCTCATGTTACGGGAAAACCTGGACGGAATTGATATGGCAACATCATCAAAAACTGTTGAGCCAGCAAAGGATTGGGAGGAATCGAAATGGATTTCCTTTGGTTTTAACGAGGTCTCGTTAACTCCGGGGAAGGAATATTATATTGTATGCTACAGTTCAGCAGAGGAGTGGAGTGTGCGATGGTCGAATAGTGGACGTAACAATGATGTGTATCAAAATGGCACCATATATTACTCAGAGGATGCTGGCATCACCTGGGAAAGCAGGAATAATAGAGACGCCACATTTGTTACCTACGGATAGGATGTTCAGACCAATGTCTGTACGAATATAGAGATTTCCAAAACCAGATAAGAATCACTGTAGCGTAAGGAAGGATTTTTCCTTCTCTCTTTCCTTTATTTTTAAATTTAACAATCGTGAGTTGTCAATTGTGCCATACGTAAAGTTTTTGAATGAGTTTTTATTTACATAGTGGAGGCAAAAATATGGAAAAAATATTGTGGAAAGGATTGGCATGCGCTTTGGTAGCGATGTTACTACTAATACCTGCAAATATTGCAGAGAACAATAGAGATAATGAACCATATCCAAAACTGCAAGTCTTGGCAGGGAATGCTGTGATAGATGGATTGCTTACTGAACTCAACTCAGTTGAAGGAGAGAAATTGGAAGGAACAGTCCCCCCCACATGGGATTGGAGAAATGAAACATATGACAATATTACCGGCGATTGGACGACCCCGATAAAAGATCAATATCAGGATAAATGTGGAAGTTGCTGGGCATTTGGCTCACTTGCCGGACTGGAATCTGCAATTAAAATTTGGAATGATGATTTTGAAACGGATGTCGACCTTTCTGAACAATACATGCTATCTTGTTCAAAAGGAAGCTGTGAGGGATGGTATTGGTTCAACACACTCGATTGGATAAAAAATAATGGGGCTATACCGGAATCATGTTTCCCGTATGAGGCAGATGATACCATTCCGTGCGATGCAAAATGTCCTAATTGGAGAGAAATGCTTATAGGAATAAATGAATATCGTCGGGTTAGCTCTGATGTGTTATCCATACAGAACGCCCTTATTCAATACGGTCCCCTTCCCGCGACCATGGAAGTATATGGAGATTTTTATCCGAATTATACCGGGGGCGTATATCGCCATACCTATGGTGACCTTATATGGGGCCATTGCGTTACAATCGTTGGATATGATAATACATGGGGAGAAGAAGATGAGGGATACTGGATTGTAAAAAACAGTTGGGGAACAGAATGGGGGGAAAAAGGGTGGTTCAGGATTGCTTATGGAGAATGCAAAATTGAGAAAGGAGTATATTACTTTACCGGTCCGAATTACGCTCCCGATAAACCCGATAAACCCTCTGGAGTAAACAGGGGTAAGGTTGGTGAGGAATATACATATTCGGCAACCGCAAATGACCCAGACGGCGACAATATAAAGTATTGTTTTGACTGGGGAGACGACAATATTACGTGGACGAGTCACATCAGCCCCGGAGAAACAGCATCAGTTAATTATACCTGGGCAGCTAAAGGAAATTACAACATTAGAGTAAAAGTTAAGGACGAACACGGATTAGAAAGTGATTGGTCAGACCCTTTGCCAGTTAGCATGCCAAAAATCTATGAAAATACATTATTGGTATTGCTGGAAAAACTCAATGAATGGTTTATACAAGCGTTTGGAAGAGAGCTATTGCCGTGGACATTCAACCTATAAAATATCCTGAGGGAAAAGTCATCTGTTGCATCTGTGGCGTGAATGAGACAACAAATCCTGATGGCATATGCAATGACTGCAAGCTTTCCATATTGTTTAACAAGAATATTCCACCGAATTTTTGATTACCCCTCAAATTCCCAAAGTGCTGATAATTGAGACAAATATTTCGCCCATCTTTCACTCTCGCCATATAGGCCAACCTTGGCACCTATAAAAATCGCATCATCGAAGATTATAAATCATTCATTTTCCTTTTCAATCCATGGAGAAGTTTGTTATAACAGATGTAAAGGCAAGATGGGTTCTTGATTCAAGGGGTAATCCGACTGTGGAGGCGGAGGTTTTTGCTGACGACCATACTGTTGTGGGCAAAGCCATTGTTCCTTCAGGCGCATCAAAGGGAAAGAGAGAGGCTGTTGAATTGAGAGACGGCGGAAAATCATTTCACGGAAAAGGTGTAAACAATGCCGTAAATAATGTTAACAGCATGATCGCTCCTGCGGTAAAAGGCATGGATGTGAGGGAACAGCAAGCCATCGACAGAAAAATGATTGAAAACGACGGGACTGAAAACAAATCCGCTCTGGGGGCAAATGCGATACTTGCCGTTTCGCTGGCATGTGCCAGGGCCGCCGCCGCCGCCCTCAAAAAACCGCTTTATAAATATCTTGGGAATGAAAATACGCTACCCGTGCCTTTCATGAATGTTATCAACGGCGGGGAACACGCAGGAAATGAGCTTGAGATACAGGAGCACATGATTGCACCAGTTGGAGCTTCGAGCTTCAGGGAGGCAGTGCAGATGTGCTCCGAGGTATACCAAACAATGAAAGGTCTGATAAAAAGTCGCTATGGAAAAAACGGCATAAATGTCGGGGATGAAGGAGGGTTTGCCCCCCCATTGAAAAGTTCCGAGGAGGCATTCGAGCTTATTCTTGATGCAATAGAGGAGAACGGCTATACTGAAAAGATAAAGCTTGCAATGGATTCAGCGGCAACGAGTTTTTATAAAAACGGCTTTTATCACATGCAAAAAAAGCTTTCGACTGAGGAGCTTCTGAATTTTTATGAAGAAATAGAGGGAAAATATCCCATTATTCTAATGGAAGATCCCTTTGCTGAGGACGACTGGGAAGGATTCGTTGCAATAACTGAAAGGCTGGGGAATAAAGTGCAAATTGTGGGCGACGACATTTTCGTGACGAACAAAAAGTTACTTGAAGAAGGGATTGAAAGACATGCATGCAACGCTCTCCTCCTGAAGCCAAACCAGATAGGAACGCTGACGGAGAGTATAGAAGTTGCCCGCCACTGCCTCAAAAACAATTATGATATCCTGGTCTCCCACCGCTCTGGGGACACATGCGATTCCTTTATTTCTGACCTGACGGTCGCGCTGGGCACGGGACAGATGAAATCAGGGGCACCGTGCAGGGCGGAACGGACGGAGAAATATAACCGACTGATGCGCATAGAGGATGAACTGGGAGAAAAGGCAGGATACGGAAAATAGGAAGGACTTCCTGATTGATTCCCTTCACAGAATAATGCCTAATGAAAAGTGATAATGCTGAAAGCATTCTCCCTGGATATCTGGCAAATTCTTGAAAAAATCAATGTATGGTTTACCTCGATATGCAGCAGGAAGTTGATACCCGGGATGCTCAACCCCTAGACCTACCTATTTCGCATTGGCTTAAAAAAAATAGATTGGTTTAAATAAATGGAGGGATTTTATAAACTGGGAGAGCCATGGGATACGGTAAAGAAGAATTGCCCAGGGATGGCAAAATCCTGGAAAAAATAATAGAGATACTGATAATTATTTTTCTCATATCTTTTTCAGTCCTGCTTGTATCCGTTTTTCGGGCACATCTTAAAGAATATGAATTCTACATACATTTCTTCTATCTGCCCATTGTAATTTCGACATTCTGGTGGGGAAAGAAAGGGGTTGCTATATCAGCTTTTCTGGGCGTACTTTTAATTTCAACTGCCATCATATATCCAAGCGATGCAAAAGATGTTTTTTCGGCCGTTATAGAAGCAATACTATTTTTCATTGTGTCCCTGCTGGTGAGCATTTCGAGCGACGAAAAGAGCGATGCCCTGAAAAAAGAGATGCGATTCAAACAGGATACCGCCCACTACTTCTTCAATCCAATTTGCATAGCAGAGGGAAATCTTGACCTTGCAATGAAGAATGTGCCCGAAGACACGAAAGTACTGTTGGAGAATTCACAAAAAGCGGTGCAGCGAATAAAAAAGGTGGTTGAGAACACAGTAAATACAGGAGAGATTCACGAGTGAGTGATATGCCAACGTTGAGTTTTGAAGCTGAAACATGGTGCCAATAGATTCAAACGATTGATGAACCAGTGAAATCAAAATTACAAACAGATGACTTCCCACCACCGGACAATCCTTTTACCATTTATTACTTCTGCTGTTTCCGTATTTTAGCCCATGTATCACGCAGCCCAACGGTCCGGTTGAGAACAATCTTATCATCAGTCGTGTCCGGGTCTATGCAGAAGTAGCCCATGCGCAACAGCTGGAAATGCTCGAACGGCTTCAGGTTTTTCACTGCCGGTTCAACCTTGCATGAAGCCAGCACTTTAAGGGACTCCTGACTCAGAAAATCCTTGAAGTCCGCGTCCTTCTGCCCCGCCGGGTCCTCAACCGTGAACAACCTATCATAAAGATGGACTTTGGCATCGACAGTATTCGCAGCGGATACCCAGTGAAGTGTCGTTTTCGCCCTCCGTCCGTCCGGGGCATCACCACCCCTCGTCGCAGGGTCAACGGTACACCTGAGCTCAACCACTTTGCCCCCCTCCTTGATGAAATCCGTGCAGGTAACGAAGTATGCATTTTTGAGACGGATCTCACGTCCCGGGGCAAGACGGTAGAATTTTTTCGGCGGGTTCTCCATGAAGTCTTCCTGCTCGATATACAGTGTGCGGGAGAACGGGATTTTGCGCGTTCCCATACCGGGGTCTTCCGGATTGTTATCAATGACCATCTCCTCCACCTCATTCTCGGGATAATTTTCTATGACCATTTTCAGGGGATGAAGAACGCCCATAAACCGCGGGGCTGTTTTGTTCAGTTCCTCTCGCACGCAATGCTCCAGATGCTCGATGGGTATCGTACTGTTTGTCTTGGACACCCCGATTTCCCTGCAGAAATTCCTGATGGCGGCAGGCGGGTATCCCCGGCGCTTCATTCCCCTGATAGTGGGCAGGCGGGGGTCGTCCCACCCGCTGACATACCCTTCTTCCACCAGCTCCCGAAGCATGCGCTTGCTCATAACCGTATAAGTGAGATTGAGACGGGCGAATTCGATTTGCTGCGGGTGATGGATGCCGAGCTGGTCAAGAAACCAGTCATACAGGGGGCGATGGTTCTCGAACTCCAGAGTGCAGACGGAATGGGTTATACCTTCTATTGAATCCTCCAGACCGTGGGCCCAGTCGTATGTCGGGTAGATACACCATTTGTCGCCCGTGCGGTGGTGGGAAGTATGGAGAATCCTATAGATTACAGGGTCGCGCATGTTCATGTTCGGATGAGCCATGTCGATTTTGGCACGAAGTACTCTCTCACCGTTTCCAAATTCCCCTGCCATCATACGCTCCAAGAGATTAAAGTTCTCCTCAACGGAACGGTTGCGGTATGGACTTTCTCTGCCCGGCTTTGTCAAAGTGCCGCGATACGCCCTTATATCCCCCGCCGCCATATCATCCACGTAAGCACTGCCTGCCTTCACCAGCTGGACCGCATACTCATACATTTTATCAAAATAGTCTGATGCAAAGAAGAGGCGGTCCTCCCAGTCGAACCCGAGCCACCTGATGTCCTCGATGACCGATTTCACGTATTTCTCTTCCTCCTTGGCAGGATTGGTGTCGTCAAATCGAAGGTTGCACTTGCCACCGTACTCCCCGGCAATCCCGAAGTTTAGGCAGATGGATTTGGCATGCCCAATATGCAGGTAACCGTTAGGCTCGGGCGGAAAACGGGTATGAACCCTGCCACCATACTTATCAGTACATATATCATTATTTATAATGCCCCGGATAAAATCGCTGGATTTTTCGTTGGAAGCCATGTAATGTCACCTATTGCATATTTATCTCCAGCCCCGTTATAAAAGTTATGGGATAAAGTACAGGAAGGTTCATCACCATAGACGCAAAAAAAATCATCAGAAAAATTCAGCATAGTGTTTACTGGACATAATATTAGAATAATTCAAAAATGTAGTATTCATCTGTGGCTTTATTACATTCTTTTATTTGCTAAGGCAAACTTTAAATTACATTCATCGGTTCAGTATGGGATTAAATTGAAGTCTAAGTATAAAATTCCCTCAGGCGATGAAATTGTAGAGAGAAGCAAAAAATATAAATTTTTGTTGATGGTGGGTATAGCTTTGTGCAATATAGCAATCGTTGGGATTGTGACGGAGCGCTTGGGCGGTATAATCCCCCTAACATACGTATACCTAATGGTTATGATTTTGGGTGCACTCATTTTACTTATTGCTCGGAATTACGGATAGTTTAATATTGATAAACTCAATATGCTTAGGGAAAAAAATATATACAAACCCTTATGCAAAAAATGCCCGAATTTGAAGAAAATAGCAAAAGATAAAAACCTATTAAAATATTTAGAATCTAATTTATCAAGGTCAGAAAAACATTCACATTCAGTATTAAAGTATAAGATTGCTGGACTTATTCAAGGATGGTGTGTTGGTAACAATAAGGAGACTTATATAAATGCAATAAATTCAGCCGCCCAGTATATCGAAGAATTAATTAGAAGCCAGTATATACAAAAGTGGGGAGAGATAGAGAAAAGAACGAAAGAGTTTATTGTAGTAGAAATTATTGCCATAGAGTGCATAAGATATTTTCTAGACAAGGATATTCTAACAGGTTTTTCAACATATGAGGAAGATGCCTCTGGATCAAAAATTGAAATGATATGGTATACATTTAAATGATGAAATAAAAAAGATAGAAAAGTATAAATTAGTGAAACATATTTCAGTATACTGAATAAAAGAATGCGGTGGATAATATGAAAAAAAATGTGATGATAGATAAATTTACTGAAATCATCGAATCTTTAGTAGAAAGTATCATAAAAAATGAAGAATTATCTATTATTGGCCCATCCCAATTAAAAGATATGTTGGGAATACATTTTAACACAGCGAAGGATTTAATCGAAGAGTTTTCTTCCATATATAATTCAATGAATAAATTGAAGGAAAGTGGTATAGAAACAATGACTGTAAAAACCCCCGCTGGTACCCCTAGGATACTTCTGCTTCCATCCATGGGGAGATTAAAAGAGTTAGAGGAAATAGAGAGAGAATTAGGCATAGAACCTGAGCCAGAAATAATAGATACTAAAGCAATAAAAAATCTCGCAATAATAGACATGTGGAAGTCCTTTCCCCCATTATCAAGGGGTGTTAACAGTTTGGTTGCTGCTAGTAGATATAAAAACCCTTATTCAGCTGTAGTTAAAGATATTGAGTTCCCTACGGGGCAGGAAACTATTGATGAACATAAGGCTTTACGTGTAGTCCCTCAAAGTATTTCAGTTGGCCAAGCTGTGGGGTACTTATAAAGGAAATGTGAGGTAAAATAGGAGGAACGATAGTATGGTACAAAAAAAAGTTTCAGGAAGTAAAAAAGAAAAAGAACAAATAAAAAAAGACTATAAATGCCTTTTTGAATTGTTTTCTAAAGAGGGAAAGCTGCAGGAATTTTTTTCATTATGCGAAGATCACCTTGGGGGAGATAATTTAACTCAAATAAAAATTAATGATTTTTTATTGGCTGTAAAATCAACTTATGGTGACGTTATTTTTAGAGCTATTATGAACTTAGTATCAAATACTGCAAGTTTTGTTGACGAAATATCAAAAATAACAAAATGTAATTCAAAAAATTCAGATATCCTGAAGAGAATTTATGCTAAGATCGGATATAAAATATACAGAAATAAACTTGTTTTTTCAGCGCCTAATAAGCTTTTCAATTTTGAAGTAGGTTATAACGTCGGTCCCGAAGACGCTGTTTACTCACAGAGCACATCTTTAGTTAATGGCAAAAATTGGATTTGCGAATTTCGCACAGAAGACATGTTAAACTTAATTAATGAATACTTGGGTTTACTATCTCTTTCCCAAAAAACACTTAAAAAACTTAAGAGAAAAACAATAGTCGAGAATTCAGATATTGAAAAGATTGATAAAAAATTAAAAGTATTAGCTGACATTATTAAAAAACAAAAGAAAAAATAGAGAGCACTTAAATTAGTTATATTGGGCACTTGCTCATCGCTCACTTTTAATTCAATTGCTGCCTTCCTCTTGCTCCTTCAATCTTTCTATTCATAGCATCAATAAACCATTTAACTTCATGAGATTTTTCCCGTGATGACCCATTTAGAGTTTTTAATCCTCACCCCCTATAAAAAAATAATACAAAAAATATACAGCCCCGACCAGATTCGAACTGGTGTCAAGGGATCCAGAGTCCCTTATGATAACCACTACACCACGGGGCTATTGACCGTTTATCCCCATTGTATTCTAAATATTTTCGGTTACCGTGGTAAAGCAGGTACATGTCACCGTCCTACCCACTCCCTTTATGCCCCTTAATTGGTCTACGATAAGCTGTCCTATTCCATCCATGCTTTTTCCCCTCACCTTCAATATCAAATCCCATTCACCTGAAACTATGTATACGTCCGATACGTTTTCCATTTTTGAAATTCTTTTTGCCAGTTGCCTCTGGGAAACTTCTGGGTTTGGCAAAAAGGAAATAAGGATAAATGCCGTTACGGGCAAGCCGACCTTTTCGTAATCAAGCATTACCGTAAACTTTTTTATGATTTGATTGGCAACCATCCTATGAATTCTCTCGCCAACTGTTGTTCTCGGGAGACCGGTTTTCTTCGAAAGTTTCGTTATGGATTGGCTGGCATCCCTTTTCAGCTCTTTGATAATTATTCTATCCTTGTTATCCATCATGAAAACAAAATGACGGAAAGATATTTAAAATTTGCCTAAATTTCGTTATTTTGCCATAAAATTTGGCATAATGTTTAAATATATCTGTAAAATGTTTCAATATGGAATTGGAACTTTCTCAGGAGATGTTGGCTAAAAAAGCTGCCGACGAGTGCTACAACAGATTATTTTCCGGCGAACTTACAAATGTGATAAAAATAAAAAGCAGTATAAGAAAGGCAATGGCAGATTTTTTGAGGGGTGAAGGATTTGTTGAAATTTCTCCGGTAATACTTTCGCCCATTACCGACCCTCTTCGCCATGAAACACTGAACGGAAAAATTACCTACTATGGTCATTCATATACCCTGACAAAAAGTATGCTTTTACATAAACAGATGGCTTTGCTTTCATTCGAAAAAATTTTTTCGTTTTCCCCTAATGTAAGACTTGAGACAGCAGAAAAAAAGGAAACGGGAAAACACCTCTTCGAGTTCACCCAGCTGGATTTGGAGATGAGGCATGCATCGCGTGAGGAAGTAATGGAACTGGCCGAAAGGCTGCTGGTTCATGTATTCCGGAATATTAAAAAAACCTGCAGGGAAGAATTATCAAAGCTTGGAAGAGAGTTGAGAGTGCCATCCAGACCGTTTAAGAGAATACAGTTTGGGCAGGCATATAAAATATATGGAAAAGAGTTCGAAGCAACCCTATCAAATGGAGCGAAGGAGCCGTTCTGGATTGTTGATTTTCCGATACAGGAAAGAGAGTTTTATGATAAGGAGTCCGAACACAGACCCGGGATTCTGAAAGATATGGACATGATATATCCTGAAGGATATGGAGAAGGACTTTCCGGTGGCGAGAGGGAATATGAGTATGGCAAAGTTAAGGATAGGATAGAAGCAAATGAAGTGGATTTCTCTGTCTATTTGCCATATCTCGAAATCGTGAAAAGAGGAATACACCCTTCTGCAGGATTTGGCATCGGGCTTGAGAGACTTGTGAGATTCATATGCAGACTGGAGGATTTGAGGGAAGCAACGCTTTTCCCCAAGATTCCCGGGGAATATTGTATATGATAAATCTCCAGCACATATCTTATCTTTTGATAATGATTATGATAAAATATAGAGAGGTTGCTATTAAGGCCGCCACCGCCCCGGGCGAAACGGGGAAAAAGAACGAAACCAGTATGCCCATCAGCCCGCCGAGAAGGGCAAAAATGAATGATATGAACAGTATACGAGTAATACCGCCTGCGACTTCGTTTGCCGCTGCGGCTGGGGCCACCAGCATGGCAAAGACAAGTATGGCACCCACTCCCTTGAGTATGACAACGACAGATACCGCTATCAATAGCAATATTAGATAATTGAAACGCTGGGCTTTTATCCCGTAGGCCATGGCCCCCTCCATGTCAAACGACACGAACAGGAATTCCCGGTAGAATACGACGGCGAAGATGATTACCACGATAGTTATCACGGCCATCAAGGCAATATCCTGGTTTGTCAGGAGAAGCAAATCGCCGAACAGAAGCCCCCAGACTCTTGCAGCCTGTTCCCTTATGAGCGAGATGAAAAGAACGGCAAGCGACATCGACATGGCAAAGGATATCCCTATCGCCGTGTTCACCTGTTCCTTATTTCCTTTCCGTGATGCATAACCTGCAGCAAGAGCGGTCAGGGCCGCAAATATGATGCCTCCGATAATGGGATTGAAAGACAGTATGCCGTATACTTCCAGGATTATGGCAAAGGCTGCACCTGCCAATGCGGCGTGGGCGGCGCCTGCCACCAGGAAGGAAACATCTTTGAATACCGTGAAAGAACCAGCTATGGCAGCATTGACGGCAAGAAGGAATATTGCTATGATTGCCCTGATGATATAAGGGCTCAAAGAGATTGCATCAACCATGGGTATCACCAAGCAGCGGGTGACAATAACCTTCTTCACATTCGACAATTTGGATTGAAGCACCGTACGCCTCCATTAAATTTTCTGTTGTAAGAACTTCTTTCGGGGTACCAAAAGCAATTGCCTTTTTATTCAAAAGCAGCACTTTGTCTATGTAATGTACGATGGGATTTATATTGTGGACGACTATAATGGTGGTCATCTTCCTGCTGCCCAGGGACTCCAGGATTTTATTCCTGCTAGGTATGTCAACGCCGTTGAATGGCTCGTCAAGAATCAGGATTTCAGGCCGGACGGCAAGCGCCCTTGCAAACATGACACGCTGCTGCTGCCCCCCGCTCAACTCGCTGAATTTCTTGTTCCACAGGTGAAGAAGATCAACGCTTTCCAGTGATTCCTTTGCAACGGATATGTCTTTTCCGCCCAAAAAATCCAGTCTCTTTTTTTTGGCTGTCAGTCCCATCAATACAACATCCTTCACCTCTATGGGAATTTTTTTTGCTATGCTTTCTCTCTGGGGCATGTATCCGATGCGCTGCTGCACTCTTTCCTTTTCCAGAACTGGACCCATTCCGAAAATTTTTACGGTGCCCTTTTTAGGGTTAAGCAAACCCAGTATGATCTTCATGAGGGTGCTTTTGCCGGAAGCATTGGGCCCCATCACCGCCACAAACTCACCCTCCTCTGCATTGAAAGTCACACCCGCCAAGGCCTCCCCCGTACCATAGGAAAAATATATCCCATTTGCTTCTATCACGCTCATTTTTCATACCTCCTGTAAAGCCTGTATATGACAAAAAGTTGCAAAACGATGAATAAAAGCAGAGATATAATAACAGGAATGAGATATGTGTTGCAGGTTTCTTGGGTTGCATTACTCTCATGAGCAAGGCTCGTAAGTTCCATGGCATTGTGGTAACAGTCGTTCACGTATGAATCACCACTGCCTGCCATTGAAAATTTCACATACACCACCTCTGTACCTGTGTCCTCGGCAATCTGCCTTGCTAATTCTCCCGCCTTTGCTTCCCTCATGAATTCGGGCACCGCAATTCCACTGTATTCGCCGCTTTCCAGTTTATTCTCTATATCCCCGATTTCCCTGCCGCTTGCAAATCCCAAGCCCTCGGCCATGATAACGGCCCCCACATACATCCCTGTATTCCCGATTATGTAACACACACCAGGCACAGCTGCAACGATTTTCATACCGTAAACGCCCTGCTCAACTCCTATTTCATGAATATCCCTTTCCGCTCCTGTAATCTCCAGTTTTAACCGAGCAAAGGATGAATTGAAGTATTCCTGCTCTTCGGGGCAAAGATTTGAAAGATCATCCTTTATTTTTTCGGCGATTGCAAGGGCATTGCCAAATTTAAGCCAGTATCCGTGGGGATTGGCATCATAGCCGGGAAAAGCGTCGAGAGTGACATTGTAGTCGTCAAAATCGAGATATCGCTTTTCGGGATTGCCCTTCCTTATATTGTCC
This sequence comes from uncultured Thermoplasmatales archaeon, assembly GCA_964606745.1. Taxonomy (GTDB): domain Archaea; phylum Thermoplasmatota; class E2; order UBA202; family DSCA01; genus VBQP01. Next base: position 54,821 of record CAZSHJ010000001.1, read on the forward strand.
TCATACGAAAGGAGATGGGAATTTGCAAGAACTATCAAATCTGCATTTTCGATATCCTTTATCGTATCCTGCGTTATATAGAAGCTATGGGGGTCGCTCCCCGGGGACAGTATCGAATTCACCTCTACAAATGAACCGCCGACGGTCTCTACAAGGGGCAGAAAATCGGATACGGATACTAACACTTTTATTTTCTCTCCGTCATTGGCCATGCCTGCCGAGAAGGATGGAACAAAAATCAACACCGTCATCATAACCGCCACTATAACGCCCGGATGTTTCATCGTTCCACCTCTGGTATTTCATTTCCGCAGGGGCATAAACGGCGACCGTCATATTTCTTTTCAAGGGCAGCACTCATTTTCTCCCCGACAAAAGCATCTATGTTGCCCGCCTCCCTGCATGCTTCGCATGGAGACAAACCAAACGTGTCAACAATCAGGCATTCGATCAGGCGGTGCCGCCGCATAAGTTTTTTTGCGATTTTCCTTCCTTGCTCGCCTATAACGAAACCTTTATTCTTCAGATATATGCCATAGTTCCTCTTCACAAGTTTCTGAAGGGCCTGGTATGCCGTTGTTTTATTCACACCGATGGTTTTTCCAATATAAGTTGGCCCTACAACAGGTATGCCTTTTTCATATGCCCTGTATGCCTCCTTCAAATATTTTGACTCTACCATGTTTTATCCATCAAACCTTGTTTGGTTAAGCAAACATAGATATTTAAAGTTTTTCTATCTCACGGGGTATGGCACAGATACAGGTATTCGAATACTGTTTCAGCGGAGGGGAGATGGCGGCTGCCGGGTCTAATCACCCGCATGAACTTCCGGACTGGAAGTACAATGAGGAAAGCAGGGTTTTTGTAATATTTGTTTACGATGAAAATAAAAACGGAGCTAAGGCAACCGTCGAGGCTGATTTTTCCCCGTGCATAATAAAAGGATGGAAAATATACCACCTGGAAAAGGTAAGGCTGACGGAAGGCGGAATGTTTAACGATAGGAAGGCAACTTTCTCCATCAGGGGCATGGAAAAAAATGAAAGGCAAAGAATAGATATTCTGATATGGGGCCCACCGGAGAAAGTGAGGATTGAGGTAAAGTGAAAATGGAGGAATAAGAAAAGAGAGATTAAAAAGGAAAAGCCATTCAATCAATTTGTAAAAATTTTTTGAATTGAGTTAAAGTCCTTTACAAATCAATTTTATATATTTTAGGTAAATGCTCCTGCATATACTATGATATCGGAAGTTAAAGAAAGGGGAATACATCTCGGTATAATACCCGACGGCAGCAGGCGCTGGGCGAGGATAAATGGAATTAAGGATTACGATGGTAGGCAGTCCGGGGAGGTCATAGACAATATAGTGAAGTGTGTATTTGAGAAGCACCCGGAAGTGAGCAATCTCTCCATATGGGCATTGTCACCCGAGAATCTGCAAAGACCTGAAGGAGATAGGGAGCTTGTTTACAGGCTGCTTAAAAGGAAGATAAAAGACCTCCTGCGTAATCCGGGAATTTCCAAGGGGAAAATAAAGGTAAACATCGTCGGGTCGAGATTGGGGGAAATGCCGCAGGAAATAAGGGAGCTGGCACATGATATCGTTTCAAAGACAAAGAACCATAAAGGCAGGACGCTTAACATATGCATCGGATACGGGGGTAAGGAAGAAATACTCAACGCTGTGACGGCGGCGTCGAAATGGCTCAGGAAGAACCCCGCGATAACAAATCTGCATGCGAATGTCTTCGAGAAGTTTTTGATGATACCCGAGCCCTTGGACATTGTGATTAGAACAGGTGGTGGGAAGAGGCTTTCAGGGTTCATGCTTTACCAAATTGAGTATGCAGAACTCTTTTTCATGGACACTTTGTGGCCAGACTTCACCCCAAGAGATCTTGATAACATAATGAATGAATTCTTAAACAGGGAGAGGCGGTTCGGCAAATAACCTCTGGGATCTGCAAACCAAAACGCAGATACTTGGAAAATATCTTTCTCCATTCCTTATTAAAACAAATTTGTATAATTTTGGTCGTCCTCATTAATTCCATTAAGAATTTAAATTAAATCTTGTTTTCATATCATACCTATGAAAAAAATAATAAATGAAGCTGGGGCCGAAAGAATGGCCATCTGCTTGCAAAGCATTAAGGTATATTTTGGAAGAAAATGGCTGTTTTATCCGTTTAATACCAAGCTATAAGATGTAAGGTTTGATTGAGAAATAGGCTCGAAATACGTGTAGGAGTTAGTTAACGTGAAAATTATTTGCTACTGCCTTTTAACGGCACCATTATCTTTTAAAGCAGGTGGATATTATTAAATTTATGGCATTTAAAATGATGGAGTTAAAGGTGGAAAAATTTATTCTTAGCGAGTCTATTTCACTGATAGAGAGACTTTACGAAGAATTCGAGGAAGGTATAGATTTCAAAGATTTAAATTTCGGCCATTACAAGGACGGTACAACAAATTATGAATTAGTTATCAGGGTAAAAATGGATTTTCTTTCTGATGAAACTGAGCAAAAGGCATTTGATATTGTTGGTGAGTTTAAGGATATTCATAATAATATACTTGATATGTCCAGTCACTGGTTACCCCACACTCAAAAAGATGCCCGAGTTAGGAAAGCCATAACGTTAGCATCCAAATGCACAATAAAAATTGGAAAACTCGATTGGTTTAAAGATTGTTGGATGAAAAATGAGAACGAAAATAATTTTCCGCCAAACGGCGATTTTTTAAAAGGGTTCTTTCATTTGTTATTCAATCGACTAACAAATGTAGAGATGTTTTCTCAACAAGATGTTAATAGAATTTTTAGCGACAATAGCATAAAAAATTTAATAGAAGATTCCGTTAATGAGATTTATAAATTATGTGAAACTAACTTAAATGAATTTTTCCATTTTAACTTCTTTGAACGTTTCGAACATATGTTGTGTAATGATTTACTCTATCTTGTATATTTTAGTGATGATGGTAAAGGACATTACAATAACGGGTATTATAACTTTTTATCGCCTTTTAGTTTACGTTACGATGCCAACGGAAGTAAAACTGCAGACGAAGCTTGCAGACAATTCTGTAAAGAGATGAGGCAAACTTATGAAAAAAATTAGGTAATATTCAAATACACACATATTTATAGTATGGTAAAGATGAAAACCAACATTACAGTTGATGACTAATTACTTGAATGGGCTAGGCCGGAATCGAACCGGCGACCTTTGCCTCGTAAAGGCAACGTCATAACCCCTAGACCACTAGCCCGTTTCGTATTACCACTAGCTGTATGCTATGTCTTTTTCCCTGTGGTGCTGTGGCATCAGAATATCTATGCTGGTCTTAAAAGTTTCCTTGTCTATCTCTCCGGACAGCATCCTGTCAAGCATTGCCCTGACTTTTTCTTCTGGTTTCAAGGAGTCTATATTGTCAACGGTGTACTTGCGGAAGTATTCCCTTACCATCTCATCGCTGCTGTGGTCATACCTCAACGTGCTCTCTATTCTTCTGTGCCTTGCCTTTCGCTGTACGATTCTTGGATTCACCCGGTTGTTCAGATCATTGGTTATTACGGATGGCTTTATCAGGTATGGATAGATGCTGCGCTCAAAGCCGGCACGTGCTGCGATTCTCTTCGTTGTATTGTAGACAAAGTCGCCCCTTCCGTTCTGCGGTGCGAATCCCTGATGGCTGCCCTTCGATATTATTATTAGCCTGTCCTCATCTTCCTTTCTCCTTGGCTTGCACCTGTATGGCAGGTAGCCCTTTATTGCCTTCATAAGCCGCGGGCTCATTATGATGTAGTTGTCTCCTGTTTTTGTGTCGTCAAGGTAGAGCTTCTGGCTCTCAAAGTCTATGTTGCTTATCTTAAGCATGCACATCTCCGTTGGTCTCAGCAGCCCATCTATCTCCAGCATTGCTACCAGGTATTCCAGCTGGTCCTTGGTTGCATTGATGTATCTCTCAATCTCTTTCTCACTCATCACTGCCTTGTTTACCGGAACAGTTCTCGGAACAGACACTCTCAAATCTCTCCTTTCCAGAAATTTGCATGTGAAGTTGTCCTGCTCTGCAGCCATATAGTTCTGTCATATCAATGTAGCAGGCCTTTCCCCTCTATTTCTTTATTAATCTGGCTGACTGCATTAAAAACCTGCTCTGGTTTTTTTGCCCCTGCACATACAATTCTTCCCGAATTGAACAGCAGCAGTACCACCCCGAGGTCTGGACGGCGATATACCATACCTGGAAATATCTCTGGCTCATATTCCACGTTTTCAAGACCCAGAGCAGTTGCAGTCTCTACGAGATCGAGTTTTCCATGAAGGTCACCGGAAGCAACGATGTTCTGCACATTAATGTCCGGTTTATCTGCAACCTCAAATCCTGCACGGCTGAGCATACCCATCACTCCCCACACACTTTTTTCAACGTCCTCAACGGTCTTGGCTCCCGTACATACCACTTTTCCACTGGTAAACAGAAGGAAGGATGCCTTCAATTCCTTTGGTCGCAGTACCAGCCCGGGAAAAACATTCGGGGTGTATTTGGTGTCGGGCAACTCTTTCTCAATCCTTCTCAGGTCAAGCGTGTCAGCGATGGATGCAGATGCCACGATGTTTTGAATCTTTATGTCAGCCATGATAGTTGCTAATGCGCCCATCGACAATAAACGTTTCTATATGAGAATGCCCAGTGATTACAGACTTACCGATTTTCATCATCCAACAATTTTCAAAATGGTTCACCTTTACTGATTGTATTTCCACAATTTACGGGTAAAACTGGACACACCATAAATGGCGGGGAGTATGTCACATTTCATAAGTCATCTCAGATCCAACCCAAAAATCATGAACAGTTTCTAGGCCAAACCTAGCTTTTAGTTGCAAAATAGCTTTCTTACCTGTGCAGTGATTGAGATACAACTGGGGCATGTTGTAGGTTTTCTCAAGGACATCCCCTATATGCTCTACTTCCTTCCTCGGGAACGTCATCAAATGGGTTCCGCCCAAGATAGCACGTATTTCCTTGTTAAACAGCTTACTAACATGAATGCATGTATTGAGAAGTCCAGCATGGCAGCATCCTGCAACAATTACCAATCCCTTTTTGGTATCAAGAACGAGTGAAAGGTCATCGGAGAGGGGATCCCGTTCTCGCCTTCCATTTACCTTGTGAGTCATATACCATGCAGTGCTGTCTTTTTCTGGGCGGTCCGTAATTTCCCCTGTAGTGGTTAAACCATGGACAACCTCAAAAGATTCCTTTACAAAACTGAATTTAATCCCTCGTTTTTGCTTTTCACTCAGCTCAGGGAAGCCTATTGGATAAAAATACAAAAAGCGTTTCGGCTCAATGGCTGCCGGATGCATGATAACTTCAATTACTTCTCTTCCTGTCCTTGCAGAGAGGAATGCAGGGAGACCGCCCGTGTGGTCTGAATGACCGTGAGAAAAAACAATTGTATCTATTTCGTCTGGGGAGATGCCAAGTGTCTTCATGTTGTTTAAAAGAATGTCGCCTCTGCGACCTGTATCAAAAAGTATTCTTTCCTCCCCGATTTCAAAGTAGAAAGAATTACCGTAGTCTGACTTCAACCCTTTGTCTTGTAAGGCATTGTTATTGTAGACATTAAGGATTCTAACCTTCATTTTCATAAGTAAGACTTAATTGTTTTTATATAACTATTGCTTCGGCATATGCGAATCTAGTTTGTGCACCCTTGTCTATTCTGAATTTGGGGATTGCAAAAAATGCCTTTGGCGTTTCTTCTATTTCTCTCTAGAAAGTACTTTCAGATGTGGTGAACTTCTGCATCATCTGGATTCAAAGAACTCCAGATAACATGATAACCCATTTTCTCCAGGACTTCAAGGCCTAAATTATAACTCCGAAGGATTTCCCCTACATTAGAGACTTTCCTGTCATCTATTTCATCTATTTTGCGCTTGCAGGTACTCTACGATGCTTTTTACGTAGAATTTGTAATCAAATTTTTGCTTGAGACAAGTAAAAATCAGCAAAATTGATGTTTTCAGTCAGCTATATTCCGAAGTACTGTTCTTCAAATCCTCAACAGTCAGTGAGTATTCCAAAATTTGGATTGTATTTAATTCCATTAAAATTTTTTTTAAATTAAATTTATATTTAAAGATGTCCTATAAGAAATTGAAAAATATTGGAGAAGGATGAGTAAAGAAAATTGGATGAAAAAAAGTAAGATATACCGTAAAGGATTTCAATCCGCTAGTTCATATATTAGAAAACAAAACTTTGTGCATTACCTTCCCGTAGTTGTCCAGCCAACGGACTTGGGAAATGAAAGCTGGGCGTTTATATGGGCGGCGATTCGCTCTTATGATGACTTAACGGATAAACAAGGTTTAACTTTTAACCAGAAAGATGAGTTACACGTGGATATATATGAAGCTGCACATGAAATGTATAACAATTCATTTGATGTTGAAAAGGCTGATAGCGAGTTAATAAAGTGGCTCTACTTTTACATTCAAAATGATGTGGAATATGAACTCGGGACATATAGATACCTCTGCTTGCTCCATGAATCAAACGTAGAGGACCATGAAAGGAGGGGAAAGATATATACCAATAAACAACTCAGCTACCTTATCCACAAAAAAGCAGCTTGCTTTTTCAAAGTAATATATAGCTTTGGTTTTGAGTTTAATAATGTATTATGTGAAAACCTTGGTCGAGCTCTCCAGATTGAAGACGACATAATGGATATGAAATTCGATTTGTCAGTTGACCAGATCAACATTACAAAAGAAGATATAGACAAATTTGAAATAGACTTGGATTCACCCGATTTATTATCACAACTACAAGTCAAGGGGTTCTATAATTACCGGGGCACTCAAGTCTTGCAACACCTTAAAATGGCGAGAAATGCGGCAATGAATATTGAAGATAGCTGGACGAGAAAGTTCTCTTTAATGGCAACTGAATTACTCGCTGCTCCAGTACTCGAAAATAGATTTAGACCTGGAGGTAGATATTATGTAAAAGGAGGGAAAATGTTAAACTCCCTACTTCCTAAGGATGAAAAAAGGGCGTATCATCGGGGTCATAGACTCATTAAAATGCTCTCTCGTTTCATTCCACAATGTAACCATTTTTCTCTAAATGAGAGACTCAGTCAATTGCCTGAAAAGGAACCCTGTATTTAGTTTAAAATTGTGATTGTGCATTGTAGTGCATTAAATCTATCCAACACTACCCAATTTGCTTTTTGCATTTTCATTTTTTCCACCAAAATCCGCAAAATGGTGTGCTATTTTTTTGGCAGTGCGTTCTTACCTCAAAGCGAAGCTTTGGGAACAGATATCAACTTTTTGATAACCCCTAGACCACTAGCCCACTACAATATTCCTGCAATATTCCGTATATACAATCTCCCTTTTAATTTTTTGTTTATTAATAGCATTGTTCATCCCAGCAAAAGTCTGCCCTCCAGTCGCTGGAACAACCCATCAGACCAGAATCATGCCGAGAATCATTGCCACCACCAGCTGGAGGGATATTGCCAGAAAGAAAAGGATTATCGCCTTTCCCCCTACTTTGAGAACGGCTCCTTCCAAATTTTTAAAAAAGTTGCTGCCGATTACTTTTGCCTCAACATCTTTTTTGCAATAACTTATTTTGCCTCCTTCTTTTACATTTTCAAAGTCCATTTTTTTCAAAAAATCAAATACGGCATCAACATCGCTTTCGTCTGCACCTGCAGGTTCGTATTCCAGCTTTGGCGGCATGCCCGTCTTTGCATGGTCATCTGGAGACAACACAACCGGCTTGACTCCCTTATCGATAAGAAATCGCTCTACCATCAATCTAAAACTTTTTTCGATATTGTTTGAATCTATCATAAAAATCGCATATTTCTCATCGCCATAGTCCAGTATTAGCATCGCCAGATACTCGCATATATTTAAAGAATTAACCTTTTCTCTTACAAGGGACCAGCTGACTTCACTCTCTTCCGTCTCAATACCTGCGGCCTTTTCTATGAGTGATTTAATTTCCTGCGATTCCTCCGGTGCAACGTTATACCCTTTCTTGTATGAATTGTGTGCATCACATATCAGGATATCCCCAAACGTATCTGCAAATTCCTGTATTTCTGGCGGCAGGTCGTCTATGGCATTTGTCCCGCTCACAACCATCAAACGAAAACCATCGAATGGGAAAACCGTGATTTTAAATCTCTCATTTTTTACCCCGTAGGGTTTCATTGCCCTAAGCGTTTTACAGTCGCAAGCGATATGGTTTATCATCTTTTCCACCTCCTTTTCACTAACCATATTTTCATTATGGGTAGCTGCTGAGTGGAGGTACATCGTATCCCCCATATCGAGGATTTTTTTCACCAAGCTTGCTCCGCCGACATTTCTGAAGGGACCGGGATGAAAAGAGTTTGAAATCATCTTTACTTTTCCTACTGACAGGCATCTTACCCATCCCTTTTTCATCACCCCTGCTTCATCAAGTTTTTTCTCGATATGGACAGGATTTGCCGTGAGCCAGAATAAAAGGAATGCTCTCAAAAAATCCTTTATGTTGAAACCAAAGTCCCTGTCAAGGAATCTTATGTAAAGATAACTCAGGAAAACACCCACCGCGGCTATGAAAACATAGGTGGCCGTCAGGATATAGAAATCAAAGCGGCTGGGGGCATCGAAGGCATACTTGTAGTTGAAGGGATAAATAAAAAGAACTATGACCAGAGACACCGCATAGATCCTGTCCTCGTCTGCCTCTGACGAAAAATAAAGAATAATAGTAAGGAAAGATGATATGAGTGCGGGAGTGAGAGATATTAGATAAGGGGTTCCGAAATGAAAAACTATGAAATCAAAAATTTCGATAGAAATTAAAATAAGTAGAGATAAAAAGAAAGTTCTTCTGCCGTCGAATGCAAGTTTTATTGTCTTGCCCAGAATAAGAATTAATAGAAGAAGAATAAGACCGAGAATCAGATATCGTCTGGCAAAAAATTCTCTTGCTAGTCCATATTGCAATGAAGCAAACACGATGGTGATAACCCCCAGTGTGGCGGAAATCCTCTTCCTCGGAAGGGTGAATATCTTCGAATAGAACCTCTCAAAGATGGTTTTGTCCATATTAATGTCATAAGTATATCTGGTTCTGATTTTTAACATTTGATATATATTCTGAGTGTTAAGGTACAAGCAAAAAAAGAAAAGCTGGAGGAGGGCAGCTTTAAATTTAATGGTATACTCCCGGATAATTATTGGAGCAAACTGATAATTGAAGGGCCCCGCAGAGTTGTAGAAGAAAAAGAAGAGGGATAAATTAAGATGCAGTTATGCCGAAAAGTTGCAGTATCCACACCATAATTTTTTCCAGCAATGTCTGATGCATCAGAGGCATGCTGACAGGTAGCGGATCCGACCAGTCGCTCTGGGCACCATTTTCATCTTTTGCTTTGACCTTTATTTCGTAGTTTCCTGTCTCGGTCCATATGTGGGATGTATTTGCTTCTTCCCCGGAGTTGTACGGCCCCATCCATCCGCTGTCTGTTCCATCACCCCAATCAAATAAATAATATATCCGGTCCCCATCTGGGTCGGTGGTGCTGGCCGTATAGGTGTATTCCGTCCTCGATTTTCCTGAAGTAGTGCCCTCCGGCGCATCCGGTTTTTCGGGGGGCTGTGAATCGCCTGCAATCACAAGCGAAGGGTCACCGAAAGGCTGGGACTCTTCAACCGTTATATAATCGATTTGATCCATTACGGCGGTTGACATATACGTGGTGAGCGATTTGCTCCACAGCTCGCCAAATGTTTTCGTGCCTTCAATGTAATGCGTAGATAATTCCAGGCAAAGTTTTTCAACACCCTTGGTCGTGATATTCGTACCACCATAGGAGAGGTCGATATCTGTCCCACCAAGAAATGCGATGGCGCCGCCATTTGGATTTGTGATAAATGTCCACCCGAAACAATCACTCCTTATATCATATTTGCAGTGATAACATGCATCAGATATTACTACGGGAAGTTTATTTCCATTGGAGAGAGTATTGATATGTGAATTTCTATAAAATCCCGGCGGCATCCATACGTTTTCATTTTCATGGGGATGCGTGCCCCACAAATCCATATTACCATGGCCGTTGAAAAACACGAAGCCTGCACCATCATCGATTGCATCATTGATATCCGATGCTTGATCAAGTTTTCCATTTGATGCCCAGATTTTAGTTGGTGAAAAACCATCCATGATATCAAATACCGCTTTTTGGACATACTCGCCTTCGTCTATCTGTTCTCCATCTCCGGGCAGGGAATCCCCTCCGATGGCAACGATATTGGTAAACCAACTTTGCTTGTATGCCTCACCTGTTTCATATGCGATAATTTTGTTAACACATGTGGCAACCTCGTTTTCGTTTATGCATGCAAGCCTGCCGAGATAGATATCTGGATATAAATTCACTTCATCGGTATTGCCATGCCAGTCATATTCACCGAAGACACCGTTTTCATTGCTATCCCAGCTAGAGAAACTTCCATCGCTGTCATAAATATCGGCGTAGTACAAATCAGATAAAAAAACCCATTCATTGGGAGTGGAGTATAAATCAAAATCACCATAATAGATATGCGTGTATCTGCCGGGAAGCTGTTCTGCCCCGCCAACAAGCAAAACGAATCTTATGCCCCAATTTTCTATTGCATCTTTAATAAAATATTTGATTTTCTCCTGATTATCCCGACCTTGTGCCGGAAAATAGGTACCGCTGTATATCTCGTCAATCATCACAAGTTTTGTATATAGTCCCCTGTTATTTTTATGCTCTAACAGGGGTTGGAGCGCCGAAGAAAATATCTCGGGTGCGATGATAGCCATGTCATACTCTTCATTTTGCGGTAATGAATATTTTGCAGATAAAACAGATTCACTCTCTGAAAAAGTTGTGTTCATACCTGCAAGCGTTGAGGTACCCAGAAGTATTATACCAATTACAATTGTCATTACAACATTAATCTTAATTTTATCACCTCAATTTCTAAACCGATTGGGTGTATTTAAGACCACTTTCAAAAATTTGTGCATAATTACAAAATTTTATACCATTAACAGATAAAAGCGCTGAGGGAGGGATTTGAACCCTCGTGGGACCGAAGCCCCACAGGCTCTCCAGGCCTGCGCCTTTCCGAGCTGGGCTACCTCAGCATTCTATTTTTTAGTTTTTTTCCACATGGGCGGATACGTTCCCTTTCTCATGAGTACACGTGTCGTATTAACTGCAATGCCTTTATCTTTTTCCATCATGTCCCTTGTAGATATCATAGCTGTTCCTATTGCAACGCCCTCACCCTTCAGTGTTTTTACGGCAACTACAGTATCCTTCTTTATTCCGGTGTCGACCTGCAGCACCCCGGGTAGGGTGAGATAAGCCCCGTGGCATATTGCATCTACGGCAGAGTCCCTCACCACAACATATGGGAGGTGGATAAGTAAATCCTCCATGGGCAGTATAATATTTTTTATTTCCTCATCATCCTCTTCCTTCCAGAAAACGTAAGCATCAAGTACATCATGAAGCGTGTGGGCATCCTTTTCCTCGAAAACGCCTCCTCTTGTCCGCCTCAACTCATGCATGTGGGCATCGCATCCAAGCTCCTTTCCGATATCATCACACAAAACCCTTATGTATGTCCCGCCCTCGCATCCCACTTTGAACAGTACATCCCTTCCTTTTATTTCGAGAATATCAAGATAATAAATCTCCCGTTCCCTCTCAACCCGCTTAACGGCGGCCTCTTTGGGCGGCGTCTGCCTTATTCTTCCAACAAAATGGCTGCACACCTCTCTTATTCGCCCCTCGTCCGCATCGCCTTGAAGGCGCATGACAGTCATGTATTCCTTGCCAGCAGAATGAAGCAAGCCTATTGCCCTCGTGGCATTCAAAAGCGCAACCGGCAGAATGCCCGTAACATTGGGATCAAGCGTTCCTCCGTGCCCTGCCTTCTCCACCCCGAAAATATCCCTTACCCATGCACTGACCTGGTGAGAAGTCGGACCTGCCGGCTTGTCGATGATTACAACGCCGTTCTCAATCAACTCCCCAATGCTTCTCTTTGACGGCTCCTTCCCGTAACTGGGATTTGTCTCAGCCTCTGCCCTTATAAGCCTTCTCCGTTTTTCATGAAGCATTTTCCGATAAATGGGATGCATGTTATAAATTCTTTGTATGAGAATGTAAGGCTGCCGTAATCCTGCAGGTTATCCGTCCATGGGATACCATCTGCAGTCCTTTTTGTTCATCGGGCATTTGTGTTTTGTTTTGCATGGGGGCCCTGCATTCTCGAAGATTACCGGGGCAACTTTCCTCACCAATCCAAGCATTTTCCAGGCCAGTGCACGAATTTCCCACTGGGCATGCAGACAGCATCTCAATTCAAAAAAATTCAAGAGGGAGCGGGCATTCATGGATACCATTATCTTTGTGCACGCCGCATTTGGCAGGACATAACGGGCATCCTCCACAGGCACCTTCTCTCTAAATTCATCATATATATGCCATAGTTTCCCCATTGTATCTATATATTCCCGCTCCATGCCCGCCGCTTTGATTGAAGGAGGTGTGACGTATTCGATCTCGCTCTCAACATAACGCTGTGACTGCTGAGAGTATGATGCAATGCGATGTCTTACAAGCTGGTGCGTGAGTGCACGGGAAACACCGGATATTGCGAAGGTAAAATAGGCATGCTCGATAACGCTTTCGTGCCCCATTTTTATCACATGCCTCAAAATGTTTCCGAGTTGCTTTTCATCGCCCCCCCTCAACTCTTCAATACTACTCTTGGAATGGGTAAGTTTTGCAGCCATAGCGGATAACATCTCACCGCCGGGCGTATATGCCAGCAGTTCAACTTTCAAAGTCACTCCCTCTCCCTGATAAGGTCAAGCAGCCCGAACGGTCCGTCTATTCTGGAAAGTTCCTTCTTTTCTATCACCGGGATGCCCTCAATGTTCTTTTTTGATGAAGATTTGATTAAGAATACAGAATGCCTCTCAACCACTTTGGATATGTTTGACATTATGCGTGCCCTTTCGGCAATCCTTTTGCCACTCACTCCCACCAGAAGCAATTCATCCACAAGCTCGGATAAAGCATTGAACGGGGAACGCAATGTCGGCAAAATCGATATGCCCATTGATTCCATCAGCGAAAGCATGTCGTCGTTAATGCTTTTCCCTATTTCCAGCTCATAATTGTCTATGAAATCAATCATATCAAGGGGTTTCAGAATATCCTCCCCGAGAAACGAATATATCCTTTCCGCCACCTCTACCGTTGCCCTCTCCCCCCGCTCATACATCCTTATGGTTCTTCTCGATATGCCTGCCGCTCTTGCAAGCTGACCCAGGGAAATGCCTTTTTCCTCCCTCAATTCCCTTATTTTATCCCCGTCGAGATTTACATAGAATCCTCCCGGGGCAGCGGTCACTATGGGCATTACTCCCCGGAGACATTCATTCAGGGTTTCATAAGTGATTATAGGGACTCTGTATCTGTAGTATAACGTTTCGTTCTCAAGCGCACCGGAACTTGTCCTATTCCCTATAAGAAGCGGAACGGCCTCGAGATACTTTGCAAGAAGCAGGATTTCCTTTGCAACATCCTCACTGAGGGCATCTATATTATTGAGCACCTTCACGACAAAAAGAGTGTTATCCCTCCTTGCAACGAAGTCGAAGCTTGAGGGGCGGATTGTACATGTATCCGAAATATAGAACCCAGCCCGTGCTAACAGGTCTCTTGTATCTGCAAGCAGTTCCTTTTTCATCAAACTAAAATACTCCCTTCGTATATAAAAAATTTGTGTGGCTTGGAATAGACGACACCGACTCGAGAGACGGTATGTGTACCACCCATCTGGCAGGAGACATAATAAGAGAGTTGAATAGGCACGGCATGAATATAATAGGAATGCCCAGGCTTGTGAGACTCAACCCGAATATCCCGTGGAAGACTAGGGGCAACGGGGCAATCGCCATCCAATTCGGGAGGGGCGGCGGAAAGAAAAAGGAAATCGGATATATCGATGGAAAAAGATACTGTTACAGCAAAAAAATATCTGATGGAAAAGCAAGTGTCGATGAGATAATGGATGCAATTGATAAATTGGTCAAAAAGAAAGCAATGCTGGATAATGAGCAAACGAACCCTGGTCTTGTAATTTCGAAAAAAAAGCCGCCGTACCGACTGTACAAAAAAGCCGTCAGAAGCATAGTGACCGTCAACGAGGTGAGAGACATACTGGAGTCAATGAACGCCTCATATATTCCTTACAAGAATGGAAGGGGACTCATAGGGGCATCATCGGCAATATCATGGCGTCCATATGACAGAACTTACGAACTTATAACCTACAGAAACGGAGGGAAAAGATGGGTCGATAAAGAGTCGGTAAAAAAAATGGATAAGATACTCAAAAAAACTTTTGATAACTATGATTACAGGAACAAACATGTCCAGATAACGCCGAATTCCCCCTGCCCTATTATGTACGGCATACGGGGGGATGATGAAAACGAGCTGCCGGAAGCCATGAATATTGTAACATCGGGAAAAACAAAAAGATGGCTGCTTTTCAAAACCAATCAGGGAACCGACGAGCATCTGCAGAGGAAGAAGATAAAAGATGTAAAACCGTATGAATCAGTAATAGTAACAGGAAAAGTCTGCCGGGTACCCAGAACCATAAAGGGGGGGCATGTTATTTTCTCCATCTGCGACGACAACGAAATAGAATGCGCTGCCTACGAGCCCACCAAAAATTTCAGGATAAATGCAATGCATCTCTATATGGGAGATAAAATAACAGTGTACGGGGGGGTGAGGAAAAAACCCATCACCCTCAACATTGAAAAAATGAAAGTACACGAAACGGTGGAAATAACAGAGAAGAAGGAAAATCCCGTCTGCAAAAGGTGCGGCAAACACATGAAGTCGATAGGAAAGGGGAAGGGATACCGCTGCATTAGATGCGGTATGACTGCAGAGGAGGGAGATGCTGTTTTTAAAAAAGTGGAAAGAGAGATAAAACCGGGATTCTATGAAGTACCGGTCGTGGCAAGGAGGCATTTGTCAAAGCCTTTGAAAAGGTTTATGCCGCCTCCAGATAAATATTGAATATTGTGCCTTTCTTTTCCCCATTTTCCATTCTGTCTGTCAGTTCTATCAATCCCCCGCAACCCTCCACCATTTTTCTGACCAGATAAAGACCCAGACCACTTCCCGGGCTTCCCCTCCTCTTTATTCCCGGTCTGAATATCTCCTTTTTTATCTCATCGGGTACGCCCTTGCCGTCATCCTCTATCGAAATTCTATGAAAACTCTTTCCATCCTTCTTTTCCTTGCTGAAATATATGGAAATGTTTTTGCAATCAGAATGAACGATGGCATTATGTATAATATTGGAGAAGATGCTGTCTACCAGTGGACCTACCTTTGCCACGGCACTGGATTTCTTATAATTTATTTTAACCCCAAAATCCTTGGCTTGCTGTAAATTCGTCTTTATCGCGTTGGACATACTTTCGTTGATGACTATCGGAGAAATATCGGTCCCCCCTTCTGCCACACGCAGTTCCCTCACCTTTTTGATGAGGTCGGTGCTCGCTTTTACAGCATTTAAAGCATTGGATACAAGACCCGCCTGCTCCGAACCAAGATTTGTGCTATTCAGAATTTCAAGGTTTCCCTGCACAACCATATTTCTGTTGGCAATATCATGCCGGAGAAGTGAATTGTAGAAATCCTTCTCTACCTCCGCCTCCACCTTTCCGGTAATATCTCTGTATACGCCGAAAATTCCTGACTGTTTACCGTCCACAAATACAGGAGCGCTAAGCACCGAGACAGACACCAACGAACCATCCTTTCGCTTCCTGACAGATTCCAACATTACGGTTTCCCCGCGAGTGACTTTTTTTGTAATGCCCCTTCCCTCATCTTTTTTTTCATCGGGAAGTACAAAGTCATCTATGTCTTTTCCTTTTATCTCGTCCAGACCATATCCAAATAATTTTGTAAACGAAGGATTTAAATCGATAACCCTGCGATTTTTATCAAGCGATGCAATTGCCTCGGGGGAACTCTCGAATAATGCATGGAAATATATTTTCTGCCTGTTTAACTCCTCCACGATTTTTTTCCGCTCTGTCACATCCCTGATAGTTATGAAACCCCCTATTATTCTGTCATTCCATAATATGGGAGAAGTATTTACCTCCGCATCAATTATTTCATCTTCGCGTTTAAGCCCAATTTCGAGACCGGTTACTTTTTCGCCTTTCATTGTCTTTTTGATTGTTTTTTTAAGGTTGTCTTGGAATGCTTCAGCAACAAAAATTTGAAATTCCTGGCCTATTATCTTTTTGTTGGACACCCTCACCATTTCGGAAAAGTGGGAGTTTGCATAATCTATGCCTCCAGAGGAATCAACAATGCATATTCCCTCGCTTGCGGTCTCTGCCAAAATTCGAAAGTCCACTTCTGCAGCAGTTTCAACCGGCAGCTTGAATTTCAGTATTGCATATGAAAGCGTAAAAGCCATCACCATATCTATGCTTGAGCCCACCGGGAACTGGGAAGTATTCATGATGACACTAAAAAATTCGTAACTCACAAAAGAAAGAATACTGGAGACAGGCACTGCAATAAGAACGAAGAGACTCTGGTATTTCTTTATACCGGCACTTTCACGGTAATACCTGAAGATTAAAAAGGTGGAGAATATTATAAGTACCAAGGCAATCAAGTCATTTACATACAAGAGAGGGCCGTACACAGGTTCTATACCAAAGCCCTTGGGTGCCACTCCCTCCACGTAATAGACGGAGAACATGGAAAGCAACAAAAAAATTGTAGGACCGTACACCAAAGGCAGCCATATTCTGGTTTTTAGATAGCCGGTATATAATACGGTAAAATGAAAGATAAGAGGAGCAATGAGTATTAATCCTGCAGCACCAATTTTTGCCAGCAGCAAGGCATAAGAGTTGTTCTCCCCTATAACATTTATCAAAAGGATGCTGATATTCCATAAGAATATGTCAAGACAAAATACCGATAGTACAGTCACATACGGCTTCCTTGGCTTTTTTATAAGCAAGTAAAAAATAATGGATGGCAACGAGATAATAGCCACTATAGATGGTACAAGATATATCAATTCCGTCATTTTAGAGATAAACATCACTTAATTGATATAATAAACTTTATATTTTTTTCAACAGGGTGACATGCGACATAGTAGGGTACAAAAAATCGATAGTTTTATATACGAAATTAACATTATCAATATGATAGCAAAAAGATAGCAAACTGGGGGGAGGACAAATTAGCTCTCTACTCCAGGTGGTTGAAATGCCGCCTCTCCCCCCGCCCCTTTCAAAATTTTTTATCAAGGATTATTAACAAGCCTACCCAGTGTGTATAAATTAAAATAGAGGCCCGAGCCGGGATTTTCAAGAGGATGCGAGAGATTAAAAAATCCGCTGGCATTTCCTCTTTTGAACCCGAGACAAGGGATCCACAGTCCCTTATGTTACCGCTACACCACCCGGGCCATAATAGGGAATGGAGATTCCTATTTTATATTTTGGCTAGAATACAACTGACTTAGCCAGAAGGAATAGGACAAGGAGGAAAACCCACTCACCATCCAAAAGGATGCCATAATGCGTCTTCGGTATCTCTGCTCTCCTTGAAAAATAGAGAATATAAAAGTAGCCATATAGCATGCAAAAAACAAAAACAGGTATATACAGAACAAAAATAGAATTATAGAAAGCAAATAAAATCCAGGGTATCAACAGGGTGTTCATTGCAATAAGTAATATTCTCGTGTTCTTCAACCCCAATTTAACAGGTATTGTTTTCACCCCTGCCCCCACATCCCCCTCCATATCCCTAACATCAAACAGGACAGTATTTATCATTCCCTTTACAAAAATAAACAGGAATATCATGGCAACAAACAACCCGTTGAAATGAAAAACTGCCGGCAGGAGCGAAGCTTCCATTGCCCATGAAAGCGACACTGTAACATTCTTGCCTATGAAATAATCCTTGAGACGAAAATCTCGTATTCTTGCACTGTAAAATATACCGAAAGAAAGCGGGATTAACAACACGATAATGCTGAGCGGGCTTGTCATACTCCCGAACAACAAAGCTGCAATGTAGGATAATATGGCTATGAGAATCAAACCATTTCTCCCACTCACATAGTATTTTTCCCTCTCTGGAAAGTTCAGAGAATCTTCTTTTTTATCTGTCAACAGATTGAGATTATAAATACCAAATGTCACCAGAAAAGCACTGATAAGACACACATTGATATCAACACCGTAAAGTAAAAAGGTGATGAAAGCCACAGAAAAACCACTTAATGCTACGTTTATAGGTGAAAATAACAGCAGCGAAATGAATTTTCTGAGACAAGCAGCACTATATTCAGGTATCGCCCAGTTCCAGCTTCCTCGCCCGGCTCTTATAATATTCAAATAGCTCTCTACCCCAATTTATCGCCCCTTTCTCTCTACTCACTAAATCGTGAGAAGCATCATATATCCCATCCAGTCCAAATAGCCCCAATGAAAATACGGAATTGGTGACCGTGAATGCCACCCCGATATCTTCATTAATTTTCCAGATGGAAATATCTTTGTTTTCCATTATTCCCTCAAACCCTTTCCTATCTTTATCAATAAGTTCCGCTAGAACGTCTTCCGTCAACACCAGATTTACTTTTGCCCCACCCTTCAACAATTTTTTTATTAAGGAGACAAAAGCGTCCACGAATATTGGTGAAACACCGAAAAATTCCCTTGCCTTTCTTGTAAGTTCCATGTAAATAGTCAGGGTTTTGAATACATCTCTAACGCCGGATGTAAATATCTTATAATCCTTGATCTCACCAATCCTGCCCAGAAACTCCTCTGGAATGCCCTGTATATCATGTGTAAGCCAGAAACCTTCATCCTTTCTAATGACTGCCAGGGTTCCTATCGTGTCTGATAACTTTGAACAGATAATATTTCCTATAGATGTAAGATGATATCCATCCTCCTTCTCTACCAGCATCTGTTCTCTTTCCAAATCTCTTGCAGCATGTATGACAGTCGATGAGCTAACCCCTATCTCATCGCGCAGTTGCCCTGATGTCTTACATCCTTCCCCTATACTCAGCATCACCTTCACCCTCACATTCGAAGAAGTTATGAGCTTCAGGAGGTCGCCCGCTTCCTCATACATGGAATATTCCTTCCTCCCCATATACTTCAATATTGCTTTCTGGTATTTATAATATTCGAAGCTGTATATATTGCTAACGATTGACAAAATTGTCCTGAGAGAACAACCGCTATCTGTAGGGCAGAGTAAAAAAGAAGATATTTCCTTCTTTACCGCCCTCAACCCATATCCTCCCACCATGATGCTCCACTATCTTTCTGCATATCGCCAGACCGACCCCTGCGCCGCCGTACCTCCCTCTTTCATGCAGACATTCAAAAACGTCGAATATACGCATGTAATCTTTCGGGGGGATGGATATGGCATTATCCTCAAAAATAAAGGTACAGCCGTCTTTATTACCTCTGGATTTTATACTGACTGAAGGATTTTGACTACTGTTAAATTTTATAGCGTTTTCCATTAAATTCGTAAAAAGTTCCTTTATTTCCCCTCTATTCGCATTTATCACCGGCAGGGGGCCACTCTTCACAGTACCATTTCTTTCCCTGATAAACGTGCCCATTTCCGCACATGCCTCCAGAAAAACTTCATTAAGATTAACTTCAGATTTGCTTTCATCCCGCTCGATTCTCGATAGTTTCAACAGGCCATCTATCATATCATTCATTCTCCCAGCCGCAGACATCATTCTCTTCAGGTATTCATTTCCTCTCTCGTCAAGTTTGTCTCCGTACTCATCGGCCAGAAAAGCACCAAAAACTTTTATGGAACGCAACGGCTCGTATAAATCATGGGAAATGACGTACAAAAACTTCTCCATTTCATCTTCCGTTTTCACAGCAAATAATCCCTTTGGTTATTTAAATATTGGCGGACTGTAATAAATATATATCAAAAATGAATGTGCAACCATGGTAAAAGGCAGTATGGATAAAATCGTGGCTGGAATACTCATTGCAGTGATTGTAATTGCAATAGGTGTCTTTGCATATTATAGCCTCTCAAAAAACGAAAAGGAGAGCGCCATCCTAATAGTCTCTTACGAAAACGAAAAATATAGTTACAGCATTTCGGATTTGAAAAATTTGGATGATTTTTCTGGAAGTGGCGGCTACATAACTTCTCATGGTTTCATCAGGGGTCCGGAAAATTATACGGGCGTTAGAATAACAGAACTTCTGGGTAAAATTGACGCTACCGGCGATTACAAACTAGAGGTCATTGCCAAAGACAACTATTCAGTGAACTACACCATTGATGAAATCGAGGGCAATGTAACTGTTTACGATATCTCCAGGAATGAAACGGTTACGGGCGGAGTAACAATGATTCTGGCATATGTTGAAAATGGAAATTACAATTTTGATGATGGCCCACTGCGAATTGCCTATGTCAACGACCAAGGGGCGATAACGTCCTCGAAACTCTGGGCAAAATGGGTAGTGGAGTTGAAAATTATTGATGATGAATAAGCGACTCCGCAACTTCCTTCAATTTGGGTAAGACATCATACTTCCCCATCTCCGAAGGATTTATCCATTCATATTCAGTATGCTCCCAGTCAATTTTTACAATATCGGTATTTGACCTGAAAAGGAAAGGATGAACCGTCCATGTCTTTCCCTCGGTCTTATCAAAAAAGGTGATGGGCTTCCCTTCTTTTTCCAGTTTTACACTACCACCGAATAACCCCGTCTCCTCCTCTATCTCTTTCATAGCCCTCTCACACATGATGTCGCCTTCCTCAACATAACCTGAAACACATGCCCATTTTCCCTTATGCGTGCCAACTCTGTTGCTCCTCTTCAACAGAAGCATCTTATCCTCATAGAGAATTACACATGTTACCACGTCCGGCATTTCATCACCTTATTTTCATTGCCAGCCTGCCATTTGATGCGATGGTGTTTATTATTTCCTTGCCCTGCTTGCTATTCCTGTTTATTTTTATGCTTCCCTGCTGGGAAAGGCTGCCGGAGAGTATGGTTCTGCCGTCGACAGTTACATCCACTCCCGTGCCCCCATATATATCGCCAACCTGGAGTATAATGAAATTCTTTCTTTTCAGCACGGATGGCACAATATCGGATGATGAAGCAATGGGCTGCACATTTAATTTTATACCTGCCTCATCCTCTATTCTCGATATGGTCTTACCTGCCTTTCCTATTATGCGGGGGATGCTCCGCTCCTCGACATATACAACTGCCGAGTTACCTGACTTCATCTTCACATCTACTGAACCATCGACATATTTCTCAATTATGGAACGAATTTGCCCCTCAGCAAGCCTTTCCACCGAATTTTTCGGTTTTTCACCCTCAATAGGCATCACCACCACCTGCTCCCCGTAGGAATATATCTCGTACAACTCCTTCTTTGTGTGGAAATCTCTCACAAGTATGACCGGGCGGGCGAGGTCGGCATCCTCCATGCCCGATGGCAATTTAACCATGAATTCCATCTCAAGTATCTGTTCAATTCTCCCGCCTTTGATGTGTATGACTGTATCGGCAACCTGAGGAATCATGCCCAACTCCACCCTCCCTATCAGACGCTGTACCGCATCTATGGCACGGTTTGCATGTGTCACGCCGATAAGCCCTATTCCCGCAAGTCTCATATCGGCGAATATACGGAAATCCTCGCTTTTTCTCACTTCATCATAAACAACAAAATCAGGCCTTACCAGAAGAATGATATCCGAGGTTAATTCCATGTTATATTCGAGAGGGGCATACTGTGTTATCTCATCTCCTACCTGCAAATCCCTGGGACTTTCCATGGTCTTGATAACGGCATTTTTATCCCCCAGATAATCAGCCACCGCCTGTGCAAATGTCGACTTGCCTGAGCCAGGAGGCCCGGAAACAATTATGCCCCTCCTGTAATCCGCCAGCCGCCCCCTGGTTTCCTCATCGAGTTCATAATCATCTATCGACAGTTTTATGACGGGACGCGTTACCGTTATTTCGAATCTGTCGGAGAATGGCGGACGGGCTATCACCACCCTCATTGCTCCCAGCTGCACGACCGTAACTCCTTTTCTCTCGATTTCTATGAAACTGTCCTTTTTCCTTTTGGCCGCTTCTATTATCTCCCTGCTCATCGCCCCCATCTCTTTCTCCTTTAGCCTCATTTTCCCGACATTTATAATTTCAAAGTTACCGGGTTTGCCTTTTTTTGCACGCGGTACACAACCTTCCCTAAGGTGAACACTCATAGTACCATCATCAAAATATCCTTCTACCTGCAATTCTTTAATTTCCTGCTCGGGACGGATATAACGGGTCTTGAGACCTTTCGCCCCTGCCACATGTGCCTGCAACCGGTCAGAGGTAAAAAGCACCGCACGGCTTTCTTCGGATATCCTTCTTATTTCCGCATCTATTTCGCTTGGATGAGATATTTTTTCCGGAGGGGGCCGCTCGCCAACAAAATGGAGATTTATCTTACCTTCCTGATGAAAAACCTGAAGTTGGATTATTTCATCCAGGCCGCTTATGCCGCTTTCAAACCCTTCACTTGCCTGGTGCTCCAGTTCCGCTATGACCGCCTCGGGTATCACTATGTCGATGTTTTCGAGTTCGCCGGCCCTGATAAGATTTGTTATTCTTCCATCGACGATTACGGAAGTATCAGGAACTATTTTCATTGATTGGCTTAACGCCCCTCAAATATAAAACTATTACTGATGTAAAAACAATGACTGTTATGGGCCCGGCCGGATTTTCGAACAAACTTGCGAGGAAGTGTGACTTGCCTGTAAGTCTGCATTCGAACCGGCGACCATCTGGTTATGAGCCAGACGCTCCACCTGGCTAAGCTACGGGCCCTCAAAACCCATATCTGAATCAGATATATAAAAAATTTGTATTGGTATGCCTGCCTTCATGAGATTTATTCGGATTTGATAAAAAACTGCTTCCACTTCCGGAATATGCCGAGTAGTCTATTTTTTCTTTTCAGGAAAAAAGCAGCCGTCATGCATACGGCAGCTATTAAACTCAGGTAAAATCCAAGACCAGGTCCCCAACTGCACGATATGCCAGCCTTTTCCTGGATTCCCGGTACAGATATATCCAAATTGCCGTTACCCGAAAAGCTACCCACCCCGATGTTGGTTACTTGAGACATTGTGTAGAAAAAGAGTAAGACCGTGATAAGTACCAGTACAATGCTTACGACGGATAGGACGGATGAGATTTTTTCCGTCCTGTTTTTTATAGACATACTCAGGGCAATGCTTACACATGCTGCCATTAATAACACAACGAGTACATCGAGCGCCATAGTAAACTCCGGCGGAACGAGGCTCACCTCTCCACCGATAACCGATTGTGATGTTGTCAGCGTAACTATCTTGGACGGTACCAGTAGTGTTTTTGTATTTGTTGATATCATCCCGTCATCCCCTCTTAAAGTCCACCAGGGCGAAACAATTGCCGTTATTATAAGGGCAAATGCAAGTAACTTCACGCCGACATGGATATCCTTCTTCCACAAAACAAATAGAACAGAGAAAACAGCAATAGCGATACCCAGATATGTTACCATTATATGTAAAGAAGATTTTTGCGAAGTTACAACATCGAGCGACTTATCTCCTCTTATATCTATTTTTTGCATGGCTGTCTCCCTGCCATCCGTAAATATGTGCATTTCGTATTCCCCCGGCGGAACGAAAACCGTTGCTTTCCCATTCCGTCCAATCTCTGTTGCAATATTTTCCCCTCCCCTTTCCAGAAATATTTTTCCTTCTTTAAGCTGCATTCCATGTGAATTCATTACGTCGATATCTATGGCAAACTCCGCCGGGAACGTCAGCCCGAGCACCTTATCCCCGCTGAGAGAGATATCCTCCTCGATAACAAATGACTTGTAGCTCATCCTGAGGTCATAGTCTGCAGGATAGAGATTAATAAACATATACTTACCGTTTCCCTGTTTTTCTGCAGATATGGGAGTCGGTTTAACCATTTCATCACTTGTAAGCATCGGGCTGATGTCAACGGCAGGGGGCATCCCCCAGGTATCCTTCACGTTCAGTTCAAGCTGGTACAAGGAAATGCCGAATGTCTTTTTCAGCGGCAATAAACGACGTGCCAGAGACAGACGAATTTCTTTTTCCTCGACCAGAAAGCCATGATATATGACCTTTAATACATATGAATGAGGGAGGGAGTAAGGAGCCTTCAGACGGGCACTTCCGTTTTTATCTGATAATGATTCTGCTATCGTCACATCGCCTTCAGTCAATGAAAATTTCACATTTTCAACTCCGTTTTCATTCTGGTCTGCAATAGATGTCTGCAGTTTTCCTTCAGGTCTGCAACATACATGAACAGAAGCATTTTCCTCCATTTCAATGATTTTAAAACCGATGTATTGTCTCTCTTTTCCAAAGAGCGGGTTTTCTTTGTATACCTTTATCAAATATTTTCCTTCCTCCAGACCTGGAAAACAAATCTTTTTGAAGAGCGAAGCATTCCTCCAGTCAAAAAGCCCCAATGCAATCTTTACCTTTTCAACCAGGCTCGTGTCTTCAAAATCAAGCTCCATGCCTTCGGAGAGCGGGAGCCTTCCTATCGACCCGGATGACGAAAGACTGCCGGCTTTGTAAAGCTCTGCATATATGTATGAAATGTTTTTTCCTAAAACTGCAGAGAGTGTGGAACCGAGCGGAAGCGACGGAGCAAGATGTACGTAGGTGACGAGAGTATACCTGTCTTTTTCCTGCTCTTTGGACACGTTCCCCCTGTAAATCGGCCTACCTCCCACCGCCGCCGGGTATATTTCAGATTCCTTATCCACGGCTTCATACCCTTCGGTTTCAAATGTAATAAACTCCGCATTAAACGCCACGTTCATTCCCTTGGGCAGGGAAGTGTCATGTTTCCCGCTTTCATATGAATTTCTGGTTGCAAAGACATCGCCGCTATCTGCCTCGAGACCGGGAAGTTTTACGTGCTGTTTGGTGGATGCCTTAACCTGCAGCCCGTCTTCTTCCCCTTCCAAAAATCCGGTGATTGACTCAAACACCAGACCGTGTGCCTTTCCGGTTGATGGGTCGTCCATACACAGCCATGCTCTGCTTCCAATATCGGCATCACTCGCTGTGGAAAGAACCCACTCCTCCTTTTCAGTGTTAGGGTCTGTTGGAATCAAATATTCTTTGATACTATTGTCCTCGCCGTAGAAGTGGAGTGATGGGAGAATATTTCCGATATTCATCTTGTCAATAGTTGCGCTTCTGGCTTTGAATGTAGCCAGGGAAGCATAGGTAGGATCTCTTTGCTGGGCTCCTTTAATCTCTGTTGTTTCAAGTACTTCGTGGTAAACATTTACGTTCAAACGTTTGGCTAAGGTCGGGCAGTAATAATAGGTGTAGATATTATCGGTTTTTATTATGCCTTCCGGAGAAACGCCCCCTATTCTCAGCCTGACCATAAGATTTCCGTCTACAAGTATTGACTTAGATATATCGGTAGCCATTGACGTTCCTGCACTTTCTTTTTCCCCGTCGATATTGTAGCTCATATAGAATGCAGCAATTTGATCTGAATTTACCGTTTCAAATTCCGTAGACTCCGGCTTGAGTTTTATGACGGAATTTGACATACCGTTTCCAAGCAATATTCCTTTCTGGCATACCCCGTAGACGATATACTCTCCCTGAATAATCTTGTAGTAATCAAAATCAATTTTCTGTCCGGAGATGGGTTCATAGAAATAGTGGGTGTCTTCAATGGATAAATGGTCATCGTATTCCGGTGAATCGGTTTCAGAACCGTCATACAAAACATAATATGTTTCCTTTCCGTCAGCATCTTCGGGGATAAGAAAAACCAGACTGCATGCCGTAATATGAGAATTATCGCCGTGCTCCAGGTCGTAAATCTGGGATTCCAGTTCCGTCAAGCCAGACCCAGCATCATAACCTATGCGAATAGAATGTGCTGTTTCGTCCTCTGCCCAGCAGGGATGACCGAACTCCACGCGCATGTCAACCGGCTGGAATTTTGCTTCCTCCAGACCCGTACCTATCGGGACTGCCAATTCTTGCTTAAAAGCCAGGTCATCGATACTTTTTGTAACGGTTTCCCCTGAAGAAAATACATTGCTGCCAAAGGATGAAAAAAGTATGGATAAAGTGATCGTGTACAATAAAAGAGGTCTTATCGAAAGTGCCATACATGCAGGATAAGTTTTAGCACAATATAAACGTTTTTAAAATGCTTTCTAACGCCGGGCACTACCGTCAACAGTGCAATCTCAATCTGTTCATACAAACAGGAATACCAGAGGCACCAGCATAAATGCAACGCCCAGGATAGCTATTGCCAGCCCTACCTTCCCGAGTTTGTATTTTTCCGGCAAAACCTTCTGGCTCAGGTAGATTATGCCTATGCCATAAATAATTACACCGATAACCCCTATGAACATAAGGGTCAGACTCAGCACCAATATGACCGACAGCCCCCAGCACATTAGTATGGCAAGCGGTATGCCGA
Source organism: uncultured Thermoplasmatales archaeon (assembly GCA_964606745.1). Classification (GTDB taxonomy): domain Archaea; phylum Thermoplasmatota; class E2; order UBA202; family DSCA01; genus VBQP01. Next base: position 81,622 of record CAZSHJ010000001.1, read on the forward strand.
GCGATAGTATATATATCATCAGGTAAAGCATGAATTTTTTGTATGGAAGGCGTTCCATATGCCGACTGATTTTTTTCGCAGTTTCGTAGGACATCCTTGATGCAGCCTCAAAACCAGCGTAAACCGTACCGAACAGCGCAAAGATCACACTCACCTGAAACAGCGGTTTCAACCAGTCTGCCATGCGCGTGAATATTACCAGCTGCTCCTGGATTAATTTTGTATCTGATGGAAGGACATGACTATCTCCGAGCAAGTACTTGCCCGCAATCAAATAGGATGCGGATACAAGCGACACAATCACAAATGCGATTGCCAGGTCTACAAGGATGGGCTTCAGCAGTATGTGTGATTTCTTTACTTCTGCGACATCATCGGGCAGATACGTTATTTCCCCCTTTTCCCTGAACATGCGGAAAAGTTTTTGTGAAAAGCCGTCCGGATTTTCCCTGCCCCTGAAAATACCCCATTTTTTGACTTTAATCCAGCCCATATACCCAGCAAGAGGGATGATAGTAACGGTGAGAGTGCCCAGATAACCCAGCATGACCAGAGAGATAGGGGTTTTAGTTACCGAAGGATAATTTGCTGATGCCCATGCAGGATAATTCTCGGGAATATGCATCCCTATAGTAAAAAAATTGGGCAGTATCTCCAGAATATCTGGTTTTATCCACACAATGGATGCGACAGCCCCTATTGCCAGCACCGCCACAAAAAACGCCTGAGTGTATTCGAGTAGTCGATATCTGCCCAGCAGTGCCAGCGAGGCTGCCAGCAGGCAGAAGGATATACCCCACACCAGATAGTGACCCACTCCGAAAACCCATGCCAGCGATTGACCCAGCGTGGTTATTATCGCTGCCGCAAACATGGGAATGAAAATGAGCATGATAACGATGAACAGCCAGTTAAGCCAGCCCTTTTTTGTTTTAATCGAAAACATATCCATCGTGCTGATGCCGGAAAGCATGATAAATCTGCAGCTCACATACGCTATGATATACGAACCGATATTGATTGTAACCAGCCATAGAAGCGAAAAGCCGGCCCATGCCCCAATCTGGGGACCGAGTATGATTTGCCCCTGACCGATGGTCATCGATGCCAGCACGGCGCCGGGCCCAAAAAAAAGCAGGTAACGAAGATATTTTTTAACCGACGGCTTTGCCGTTAAAACCTCATCAGGCTCAGAGAATGAAATAACATCTGCCATGATAACGGTGAATCCACTCCCACTATTTTAATTTGTATACTTGTATTGGATTTTTGCATTGGTAATTTATGCGATACTTAATTCAAGTGGCACTTTAATGATATTTTACCGATATATTATCTGACATATTATTGCATTAATTATTACATTACATCGTTTATGCTGTCTTCAGTTTTCCAAGAATCGGCTCGTATACAATTCCCCTGTCCATGAGAGCTGCCAGAGCCTCCTCGACGAGATTTCTTTCCAGTCCTCCTTTTTCCCCGTTATCCACTATTTCATCCCAGAGCGCTCCTTCATCACCCTCGCACTGCTTCACAATCTCAAGGATTTTTTTCTCCGCCTCTCCGAGTTCCTTCACATATTCTATTTTCCCGGATTCAAAATGAGATAATGCCTCACTTATCAGAAACTGGTAATGCTCGACATCAACGTCTTTGTAAACAGACAATGCCTCGACAACGCCCTCAGCCGTCAGTTGCGGATAGCCAAGTTCCTTCAATTTATAGACGGACGGAGGATTCATTCCAATTGCCTCCTTCATAGCTTCCATCCTAGCGTAGGTATGTCTGCAGGTCTCGACAATCCAGTAGTCGCGGAGGATTGCATCAACCTCTTTTATCATTTCCGGGCGAACCGAAACAAAGATAGTGCCCTCTTCCGGCTCGTATGCCCTGGCTTTCCCCACCACGGCCACATAGCTCGGCGTCTCCGCCTGAGAGAGAAACGCCGCAGGCCCGGATTGGTACTGCCCTGCATATATGCTGTATATGCCCGTAGGGTCGGAAATATGTGCCCTCCACATCTCACCTTCTTGGGCGACGTTCTCCACATCGGTAAGCACACCGACAATGAAAAGCCGGTTTGCCTTTGCCCCCAGCGGCGTGATGACATAGGAAGGCGTTTTTTCCATCTCTCCCTTCAGGACATGGCTTGCCTCATTATATTCGCCTGCAAATACCCGCAATGCCGGCTCCCTCATTTCATCGCCTCCATTTTTGCCAGAATTTTATCTCTTTCTTCCTGGATTGCAGGGGTCACAATATCGGCATCCTGTACTATCACGGTAACACCGTAATCGTCTGATAAAGCATTACCCACAACATGGACAGGGTGAGCCACGAGCAGATTTTTTATGTCATTCTCCACCACACCTTCTTTCATCTCTTCCGCCCCCACAGTAGACCCTTTCACCTCTCCAATATCCGTCTTCCTTGCCACCGCCGGCACCTCACCGGATTGGACTGCCATTTTTTCATAACCGCCAAGTGTTTTCCCGGTCAATTTCTCCGTTGTATTCCTGTCAAATATGGCATTTACCGCTCCCGTCCCGTCATCCACAACTGCCTTTATCCTCAAATCGGGAATTCCCTCAACTTCCCCGTCGATAACACATACACCATCCCTTATCGCCCTCCTGCATTTGGGGCATCGGTAGATCAATCCAGAGCCTGCCTGTACTTCTATGATAACGCCTTCGATATTCAAATCCACCCCACCCCCCGCCTCCACGATTTTGTAAATGGAAATTTTTTCCTTTCCCACCATTTCCACGGGCATCACTTCATCCAGTTTCCCGACTTTTGCATTCTCGTCAAATACAAGCTGGGGGGTTCCTCTCCATGATTTTGTGTATGCCCCCTTTATCTCAACAACATCCCCCTCCTTTACATCAAAATTGCTCCACGATGTATATCTTATCTTGCCGGTTTTGTCGCCCATCAAACCCGTATAGACCTTCTTGCTCTCATCTCCGACATTCACATCCCGCTCCTCCATTGTCAGCAATTTTACCCTGACCTCGACATTTGAAAGACCTGGCTTCAGGTCTATTACAGTATAGTGCTGTGCCTTTCTCTTCACCAAATCAATGCTATCATCTGTTTTCTCCACCTCGGTCCACTCGGAAAAATTCAATCTTGGCTGCCCGCCCCACTCCCCCGCATACGCATTCTTTATCCTTACAACATCGTCCTGCTCAAGCCCAAAGTCCTTCCAGGCGGTGAACGACAGTACGGCGGTCTCATCGCCTATTAGCCCCCTGAATATCCTCTTCTTCTCGCCCTTGACATCGACCTCTCTCTCTTCAACGGCAACAATCTTCCCGAGCAAGCCAAGTCTCTTGTCATTGGGCTCAACACTCCCCAGCTTCTTTTCGCCCGATGAAGAAAAACCAATCCCCCCATACTTTTTAATAACCGCCTGCTTTGCCTGCTCAACCGGCACCCCGTACTCAATAAATTTCTTCAAATTGCCCTCCACATCCTCCTTGCTGGCTGCACTCCCGACAGCATTCATAATCTCATCAACCACGGTTCCCAAATCTTCGCTCATTTTGTTCACATTGAAATGGGCAAGCAGGTATAAAATTTTTGAGGAAGTATAAGGCATAAAGCAAGGCACAAACATGGAAAGCCTGCGGGGCTTTTGCCCCTCGAGGGTTCGAACTGCAACTTGCTTGGCGCAAATTGTGATTCCAAGCAGGTGCTTGAAAATCCCCCTCAGCAATTTTAATATCGAGAGAATTTTGCGAAGAAGAAATTGTATGCTTTTGCTGCCTGTAGCTAACTTCCTGCTTTCTGCATATACCATACATACCTATCCCTCACCAAACTGAATAGCAGTACGACAGCGGCACCGGAGAGCATCATGGAAAGTATCAGAAATGGCAAATCAAAGTTGTAGTGGGTGGCTGTCCAGCCAACGGCGACGGAGGTTGGGCTGCTGACGAGTATCATAATGGAACGATAAAATCCCAGTTTCCCGCCCCTTCCCCTCACCTCCCACCGGTGCATGAGATAGGAATTTGATACCAAAAAGATGCTGGTGGTGATAGAGAGGACAAAGCTTATGGTTAATATTGCTGGAAATGAGGAAAAGTGGATAAGCAAATTGATAGCTATTACTGCTATGAAAATAAGGAAAAAAACGATTGCTTTTTTGTTATATCTGTCCGATAAGGCACCTACCAGCGGCTTAAGAAGAAACCCGCCGAAGGACAGAATGGCGAAAGAAATACCCGCCTGCAGTTCACTGAACCCTTTGCTTTCAATGAGGTAAAGCGGGTAAAATGATGTGAATGCCATCCACGTGAATACCACTGTTAAATTCACCCCGAATACAAAAAGTGTGCTCTTGTCCCTGAAAACAGCCATGCCGTCCTTGAATCGCTCCACCAGCGATACTCCTGTAGGAAGGCGGGTGGACTCCTCCGAGAACAGGAAGAACAGGTAAACAGTGAAAAGACTGATGACTGCCCAGAGGAGAAAGAAGGCTCGCCAGTGAAACGCTGCAGCGATGACTGGAGCAATGATAGGCGTCAATCCTGCCATGGAGCCAAAGCTGGATTGAATACCCAGTGCTTTCCCCCTTCTTTCTCTGAACAGGTCAGACAGCATGGCAATTCCAGCGGTGGGGAAACTTCCTGCCCCGATGCCCAGCAGAATGAGCACGGAGAAAAACATGAATGCGTGAACGGACAAACCCAGCAGGAGATAAGAAACGGCAAACAACGCCATGGCTGCCAGGATTGTCACTCGCCTGCCCTTCACGTCAGATACAACACCGGACGGAAACTGCATCAGCCCATAGAAGAACCACATGCCGGTGAGTGCTAAACCAGCGGTAGTGTGGTCCATGCTAAAACTGGCTTCTATATCTACCAGCAAGGTGGAAATGCTCAGCCTTCCTGAAAGTACGAGAAACCAGCCGACGGAAGCGAAGATGAGGGCTATGTTCTCCTTGCTTATTTTTGGCATGTAGAGTGGGCAAATCATCCTACATTTTTAAAGTTATGGAATAAATTTAGGGAGTGATAAAAATAGTTATATGCCCACTTTGATTAAGTATTGAGAATGGATAAGGCAAAACTTGGTTCAAAAACCGCGAGAGAGGGATTTGCAAATGAAAAAGCCATTTGTGGGAAATTCAATAATTGGAAAGAAGATAAGGATGCAAAAAAATGGCTTAAAATAATGGGCTATGATACCAAAAAAATTAATTCTGTAGATGCAATTCAAATACCAAGTAGGATAAAAAAAAGTGATTTATATAAGTTTGAAGTTGGTGAAGAAGAGTATGAAAAGTTTATAAGATTCAAAAAAGCAGATGCCCAGATAAGAATTATAATAGACCTCTTGCGTAATAACGATTTTGAGCAGCGATTCACTTTCTGAAGT
>CAZSHJ010000002.1:0-71345 GCA_964606745.1 uncultured Thermoplasmatales archaeon
AAATGCCTCGTATCCGACGGTCCTTCTAAAAGCCTCGAGAACCCGACAGAACCAAAAATTTCGATGAAAGTATATATAATAAATGTTATTCATGATTGAGGGAATAAAATGTCTGCAAAATTGACAAAATCGGATATAAAGAAAACCATCGCAGTGGCAGTTGCCGGTGCCTTCGGCTTTGTCATAGCCCTTCTCTGGAAGGATGTGGTGGTGGGGCTGATGAAGCTGGCGGGAGTGTGGACAGAAGGCGGATATGACGACTGGAGTGCAGCGGGGATAGGCATAGTGGTTGTGATTGTCATAACCATCATATGTGTGCTGGGAATAATCTTTATGTCCAGATGGGGCGGGGTAGAAGAAGAATAAATCAGCATTGAAAAGTCAAATAAACCTTTCTCCTTTCTTATGAAATCCAAGCGAGAAAACCCAGACCTTTAGGTCTGGGATGAATCGCCTGGAAAATTATAAAACGCCGATAGGCGTTTTCTTCCCCTTGAGGGGAAAGCCACGCAATTTATTGCGTGGAAGGGGTGACTTATCTTTATTTCAACCAATTTTCATTTTTGGCATTCGGTTTTTAAAATGGAAAAGTCGTAAATATATCACATGCATTTTTATATCGGAATATGGAAAAGACTGATGTTGCAATTGTAGGGGGCGGCATTGCTGGATTGACACTTGCAAAGTTTCTTGCAGAGGAAGGTATCGATTTCATTTTGTTTGAGAAACATGATGATTTTTTTAAAAAGGCATGCGGTGAAGGCATATATCTTAAAATCGACGGTTACAACTTCTTTGATTTATACGAAAGCAAAGAGGGAATAGAAAGGGAAGTAGATAGCACTATCATTTCTACAAGGTATGGTGAATTTGAATGGTTCATACCCGTTATAATGAGCAGTAGAAAGTTGGTGGAGGAAGAGATTGCCCGCCAGGTTCTAAAGAAAGGAGGCAAAATAGTTATGCATTCTAAGGTAAATAATATACTGAATTATGGAAAGGAATTGATGCTTGAGCCACAGGAAGTTGTGGGCAAAGTAGTTGTGGGGGCGGATGGTGTAAATTCTGTCGTTAGAAAATATATGAATCTTCAAAGGCCGCATGTTGGTGTGGCCGCCAGCGGGATTATTCCTTGTATTGATAAAGAACCTGAGCATCTTTATGTTGAATTTAGGAAAAGTGTTATTCGGTATGGATATTCATGGTTTTTTCCTAAGAAAAATGAATGGAATGTAGGCATTGGAACGTCTCAGCCAGCTTATTTCAAGGAAGCCTTCAAAAAATTTAGGAGCAGATTATCTGAAGCGCAGGGATGGAGAGTCTCTCTTCTTCCGATATCCAAGCCCATAAAATCATATGGGAAAAACACAATGCTTGTGGGCGATGCAGCATCCCAAATATTCTCCGTTACAGGCAGCGGCATTTTGAGTTCCATGATATGCGCAAAAATAGCAGCCGATAAACTTACAGAGACGGTAAAAAATAATTTCAGGAAGATAGATCTTTCCAAATATGAAAAAGCATGGAAAAAAACTTTATCCAGAATGTTTTCAAGTTCATACAATTATTATAGGCTTGTAAAAATGGCAGATATATCGGAATTCCTTTTCCATATTTTATTTAAGACAGGTATAAGACTAACCAAGTGAGGCAAATTTTTATATCCATGCTGCATTGCCGTCCGTGTATAATCTTCTCTTTCAGTTCGTAGTTCCATTCGTTCTCTCCGCACTTATTGTGATTGTTATAACGGTGGTAGCAGAGCGTTACGGCACGAAGACAGGGGGTATTATTGGCACACTTCCGTCCACAATGGTAGTGGCTTTTGTTTTAATCGCCTTGAATAATGGTATTGACTTTGCGTCAAAGGCAGTATCCATTGTGCCTGCAGAGATGGGGATAAACGTCTTCTTTCTTTTTATATTCGTTTTGGTATCATACTATTCAATCTATCTTGCCGTTCCAGCATCACTGGCAGTATGGTCTGTATTATCGGCAGCACTTCTTTCTTTAAAAGTGGAGAGCACTATTATTTCACTGGCAATATATGCATCTTTGATGATTCCCTCCTTTCTTTTCCTCGAATTCTTTAGGAATACACCTTCAAGCAGCAGGGCTGCAATTCATTACACCCCTATAAAAATATTGCTACGGGGGTTGCTTGCTGGCACGGTGGTGGCAATTGCAGTTTCTCTTGCAAACGTTAGTGCGGTGCTGAGCGGCATTTTTTCAGTGTTCCCTGCTATTTTTCTTTCCACAATGGTCATATTTGTTATGGAGCACGGCCCTGATTTTGCAGGGGCAATGGCGAAATCAATGATATTCGGCACTCCCACGATTGTCGGATATGCAACCTCGGTATACTTTCTTTATCCACTGATGGGGATATTATGGGGCACGCTGGCCTCATATTTCGTATCGCTTCTCATAGCCTTTTTCCTGTTCAAGGCTGTGAGAAAAACGGCATGAATTTACTTTCTCAATTCTTCCAGAATTTCCTTTGCCCTATCCATTCTTATTTTTCCCTCGGCAACCATCGTTTCTGCCACTTTATCAATTTCATCGTCTGCAACTCCTGCCATGACAGCGATATTCTTCGCGTGCAAACGCATATGTCCTTCTTGTATTCCCTTTGTTGCCAGGGCATACATGGCAGCAAAATTTTGGGCCAAGCCGACAGATGCTATCACCTCTGCCAGTTCTCTCGAGGATTTTACGCCCAGTATTTTCAGTGATATTCTTGCCACCGGATGTATTTTTGTTACCCCCCCTATCGTGCCTGCCGCCATCGGTATTATTATTTTTCCCGCAAGGTCGCAATCCTCGTTTTTCTCCCATGTTGTCAGAGGTTTATAGCCGTTCATTGCAACGTAGGTATGTGCACCTGCCTCTATAGCCCTCCAGTCGTTTCCGGTTGCCATCGCCACCGCGTCTATACCGTTCATGATTCCCTTGTTGTGGGTTGCCGCCCTATACGGGTCAAGAGATGCGAACTCGTATGCATGAATAACATTATCCACCACCTTCTCTCCCCCGATTGCATTCTTATCAAAGACGGCGGTTGCCTCTACTGTACGATGGTCGGCGAGATTGGATATTATGCGAAGCAGCGTTCTTCCTCCAGATATATTCTCTATCAAAGGGGCGCATGCCTCTGCCATTGTATTGACGGCATTGGCACCCATCGCATCTCTGACATCAACCAGCAAATGAACGCAGAGCATGTCATCGCTCAGCTTTCTCACTTCCATGTCCTTCACCCCTCCGCCCAAGCTTACCAGAATTTTATCCTGGGCATTTGCCAGTTCCAGTATTTCATCCCGGTGTTCTTCTATATTTTCCATTGCATTCTCGTTTGCATCCAGCACCTGTATCTGTCCTATCATTACGGGTTCGCTTGCATGTGAGGTAAATCCCCCTTTAATTCTTGCCATTTTTGCAGCGTTGGATGCAGCAGCGACTACTGATGTTTCTTCTATCGCCATCGGTATCAGATAGTCCTTTCCGTTAATCAAAAAATTTGTGGCCACTCCGAGGGGCATCTGCAGAGAGCCGATAACGTTCTCTATCATCCGGTCGGCTGTTTCCACGTCCAGACCATCCATGGAGGTGAGTATCTTCTCTTCCTTATCACTCAGCTCTGCGAAATCCTTCACCTTTTTTATTCTTTCTTTAACTGGCAGTTTATAGAATCCAGAAATACGTGATGTTTTTTCCATGAATGGAAAGATGAATTTTTTATAAATATATATCGTAGGGAACCCCTTTATTAAAAAGAAGGTGTCTTCACACCCAAAGAATATTTCTCTCCCATCGAAATATTATTTTTCGCTCATTTTTAAAACAGAGAATCAGATAAAATGTTAAAACTAATAAAGAAAATAGAAAACCAAAATGTTACCAATAACGCAACAAAAGGTTTGCACCCCAAATTTTCTTTTCTTTGAAGGTAAGTTTTCTTTTTGGAATGGAGTAATTTTTCTTTTCAGAAAAGAAAAAGGGCTCAAATAAGGTCTGCGCATGAAATTTACAACTCGTTTTTCCCAACCGTACTGTAATAGAGAATCCAGAACAAGAACCATGCAGTCACAAATGCAATTAATCCCCCTATTATCTGAATTACTTCTCCCATCCTAATAAATTATTGCTCTTATGCATTATAAGCATTTCTAAATTTTTTGGGAAATATCCTGCCTTAAAATTTATGAATTGATTTTTACAACTTCATCCAACCTTTTCATCATGAATGCTTTTCCTAAAGAATGAATGAAATAGCCAGCTCTCGGTCCCTTCTTTTGTCCCAGAATTATCTCATAAAGCCACTGAAATGCGACTTTTGCCAACATGCCTTCGTTCTCGGCAGATTCATAAATTGCCCTGTGGATTTCTTCCGCATTCCATTCTATGCTATCAAATTTGTTATTCAATGCGGCAAAGAATTTTTTCTGTTCATCAGTTGTTTTTACCGGCAATTTTTCCTTGACTTCAAATTTTACAATGTCCGGGGCAGAGTTTACAAGCCAGTATTTCACTTTCTCAAGCCGGTCACCTAACTTTCTTTCCTCGTGCTCATCAAGCGTGTCTATCTCTCCGTTTCTCTTCAGTATTTTTCGAACACCCTTCCAGTCCCCTGCTATTTGTGCCAGCGTGACAATATGGCGGTATGATATTTGTCTGGGCATTTTATCGAATGTCTTGGGAAAAGGCTGTGAAAGCTCGTATATCCGTGCTGCATCCTTTATACCTGTCTTTACATCCTCCTCCCCGAAAACGATTCTCTCATACTTATCATACTCGTCCACCAGATCGAGCAAACCCAGTCCTGCATCAAATTCAATATGACGTGATGGCTCCTGTTTCATGAGCAAAAAGCGTAGCACCTCTGGAGGAGTCATTTTAAGCATTTCCTCAGCCGCAACAGCCGTACCCGTGGAGCCGTGCATTGCCCCTCTGCCTTTCAAATTGATAAATTCATAGACCAGTGGCATCGGGGGCGGATAGCCATAAACTTTTTCAGATATGACCTTGCCCGTATCCCAGGAGCCGCCGGCGGCAGCATGGTCCTTGCCGAATGCTTCGAAGGTGACGCCAAATATTTTCCAGCGGGCTGGCCAGTCAATACGCCACGGCAACTTCCCCACCCCTCCATTTCTTATATCTGCCCTCTCCTCGTTGCCGCACTGGCATCTGTAGCTGACGGAAGGGTATTCGTAGGAAGAGATGTCCGAAGTGAATCTCCCGCATTTCTTGCATCTCACGCTGAGAGGCATCCATGTGTCGGGCAGATTTCTATTCGAGATGTTGTTGAGTATTTCTCTTATTTTGCCTGCGTTGTCCATGGCGACTTTTATCCCTTCGTTGTATTTTCCCGCTTGGTACATTTCGTGTGCCAAATAAACTGTGGGCTCTATTCCCAGTTCTTTCAGTGATTTCAGAAATGGAGAGAGAAAGTGATGTGCATAGCTCTCGTGCTTTCCGCACGGGCATGGAATATCGGACAATGGCATGCCGACGTATTTTTCATATGATTTGGACAGAAAAGGGTATACCTTTCGCAGAGTATCGAAGGTATCGCCGATGTATATCAACTCCGCATCACCGCCTTTATCAACCAAGGCCCTGTAAACCGCCTCTGTTGTGAGCACCTCCCTCATGTTGCCTATGTGGATTGGCCCTGATGGGGTGATGGCGGTCGCAAGAACATGCCTTTTATCCTTTTCAAGCAATTTTTCGGCTACAACGTCTGCCCAGTGCACAGCCCTTAATTGCCCCAAGCATTTTATTTTTTTGGGTTTTCACTCCGGATATTCTAGTTATCCCAATTTTTAAATATCTTCATCGATTAATCCATAAAATGAAGAAATGGGCAATATTGGTTGTTGCTATGCTCGTTGTTATCAACTTTTCTATCAGCGGCGGCACAGCAGTAAAAGAAAAAGAAATTGTTGTGGTATCTGATAGTGATGCTTTCTTTTCTTTGATTTCAACGTCTCTTGCTTTTCATGAAGGGAAGGCGCCGATGCTGCTCTTTAAAAATAATCTGACTGCACAGCAGAAATTCATTGATGATTACGGTGCTGAAAAACTGATTACCGTGGGAAAGCATGTTGATGTCTCTATTCCTACTCGGGAATTTCTGGGAGATGCAGTGGCAGTATCATTGGAAATTGCTGAATTCTTTGGGAAGAGTGATGCTGTAGTGGTTATGCCGTACAGCATGGATGAGTACAATCTTTCCATGATAGCCACACCCATATCATGTTATCTTGATGCTCCCATACTGCTCTACAACGGGAATGATGATACAGTCCTTTCTGCCATTGGTGAATTGCATGCAAAGAATATAATCTCCATTGGAAGCGTTCCCGTCGGAAACATCCATCTCAGAAATGAGGAGGATATCTATGGATATCTATTGGATATTAAGGATGTAAAATATATGGCGGTAGCAAATCCAAATGACGAGGTAGAGCCCTCTGTGATGAAAAAACAGGAAACGAATTTTGGCGGACATATTAGGAACCTGCAACTCACGCTCTTTTCACAGAAAATAAATCTTGTGGGTACGGACGAGACAACCTTTGGTATATCCGTACCAGATGGCATAAACAGAATCAAGATTTTGATAGATGTATCGAAAAAAGATTGGGCACCTTATATCATCTCCTCGGTGCTGTATGATGAAAATGGCAAAATGGTCACATATTCATTCAGCCAGGCATATGAATTCCAGAAATGCTACATGGATGCATTGTCAATAAATGATACAGGCGATTACACACTGTCAGTAAAGTTATATCATGGGTTCAAGGGCGGTTACTTTTTACAGCGTGGCTTTTCATATGTAGATGCATCCTTCAATGTCACGGTTGAAGTGCAAAAACTGGCCTCGCCCCATTTGCCTCTTGTCCCAATTTCAAAACTTGCGCCCTATATAGCGACATACCACGACGGCATGGTTCTCTCAGCCCAGAATGAAATAACAACTGAGGCATACGGGGACATTGCATCTGGTACAGCTGGTGGTGCCTGGAACAATGTTGCCCTGCAGAAATATGTTAATAGCCAAGTCAACAAAACCGTGAATAAGATTGAAAAGTATATGGAAGATAGCATAAAATGGGTGGCTGTTGTCGGAGACACCAACATGATGCCCATGTACTACTATAATGGAAGCATGGAGGATGATTACGTAGGTTTCGGCATACCCTCTGACAACCCTTATTTCATGAATTTCAGTGTTGCGGCTGGTAGGGTTCTGGCGATGGATGATGTTGACACTTCATTGCTCATAAGCAGGAGCCTTTTTTACGATGAGATTTGCCACGGGGAGTGGATGAAAAATTTTACGTTCATATTCGGCGAGGGTTTTGGCGAGACAGCGGGCATTTTCCATCAGATTCCTTACTCAAAAGTGGTATCCCAGTACGGTTTTTCCACAAGAATTTTTGGGGATTTGAGAAACAGCCGCCATGCACTGGAAAGACTCAATGCGTTTGATGCAAATTATATAGAGTACGAGGGGCATGGCGACTGGTACTGGATGTTTTCCAACATATACGGCATAAACTCCTACACCAAGGAGGTTGACTCCAGCCATGCAAAGCATTTTACCATGCAGCCAAGCGTTGTTTTGAGCGCCGCCTGTTTGATGGGACGGATAGATGGCATACCTCTCGACGAAAATATCGGGATGGCATTTATCCATGCTGGTGCGGGAGCGTTCATAGGGGCAACCAGGGAGACGGGGCAGGAGGCGGAGCTTGAGATAATAGAGAACAGCCTTATAAAAAACAACACGAGCATAGGGGAAGCGCTTCTACAGGCAAAACTTTTCGATAAGCCCCCGACAAAATACGCCCGTGTGCTTTACGGAGACCCTGCATTCAATCCATATGAGCCATAAAAATTGCAAAACGAAAGTTTTAAGGTAACAATTGCATTATAATCTTTGGAGGCAAAAATATGCGAGGAAAGAAAGTAGGCATACTTCTTTTGATTGTGGCAAGTTTGGTGATCGCATCTTTTGTTATTGCAGAGATGAAAAATGGTTTGGATATAAAAGAGGTGAGAGCAGAGCCAAATGGAGGGAACATATTGTATGTTGGTGGAACGGGGCTAGACAACTATACAACCATTCAAGCAGCAATAGATGATGCAAATCCAGGAGATACTGTTTTTGTTTATAATGGAACGTATTACGAAAATGTGGTTGTAGATAAATCCATTAATCTCATTGGTGAGAACAAAAATACTACTATTATCGATGGAAATGGAACGGGAAATGTTGTGAATATTAGTGCTGACTGGGTAAATATAAGTGGTTTTTCAATAAGAAATAGTGGCAGCAACTTAAGGATTTTCGGGATATTCGCCAGTGGTTATAACAATATTATCATTTTCTCTTGCATCATCTCAAATAATGACATTGGTGTTGTCCTCAGTGGTTACAATAACACTGTTTTCTCTTGCATCATCTCAAATAATGACATTGGTGTTGTTGTCCTCAGTGGTTACAATAACACTGTTTTCTCTTGCGTTATCTCAAATAATGGTTTTGGTGTTTTCCTCAGTGGTTACAATAACACTGTTTTCTCTTGCATCATCTCAAATAATGGTTTTGTTGGAATCAGGCTTGATTCTTCCAGTAATATCACCATTTCTAATAATACTTTTACAAATGATGGTATCACAATCGCTGGTTCTTTATCTCATTTCATTCATAGGATTGAGAACAATACAGTAAATGGTAAATCCTTACTCTATTACAAAAATGAAAATAATGTTGTTTTGGATGGGGCTGGGACAGGACAACTAATACTGGTAAATTGCAGCAATTTTGAAATAAAAAATATAAACATAAGCGATACACATATTGGAATAGAAGTTGCCTATTCCAGCAATATCACCGTTTCCAACTGCAACCTTTCAAACAATTATGAGGGCATCAGGCTTGAGTATTCCAGCAACACTACTATCTCCTCCTGCAACATCTCAAACAATTACGATGGCATACAGGTATATTGTTCAACCAACAATACCATTGCTGACTGTACCATTTCGAGCAACTTTAACGGTATCGGTATCGAGCTTAAGTATTCCAGCAACAACACCATTTCCTCTTGCACCATCTCTTCAAACATTTATATCACTTATATCGGCATCCTGCTTTTTGAATCAAGCAACAACAACTTGATTTACCATAACAACTTCATTAACAACGTCAATCAAGCATATGATGATGGTGATAACACCTGGGACAACGGTTATCCCTCAGGTGGCAATTACTGGTCTGATTTTGATGAGCCAAGCGAGGGAGCATGGGATAATAACAGCGACGGGATTGCAGATTCACCATATTATATACCTAGTGGGAGCAATCAAGATAGATATCCACTTATAAATCCATGGAACATGACAATAAATCAGCGTCCAACCGTGAACATCGCATTTCCCTTTAATGGTTCAACAGTAAACGGAACTATCATAGTTAATGGAACAGCAAATGATACCGACAACACCATCCAGAAAGTAGAGATAAAAATAGATAACGGCTCATGGATGATAGCCAATGGAACAACATCATGGAACTATTCATGGGATACGACTACGGTCAGCAATGGAAATCATACAATCTATGCTCGCAGCTATGATGGAGAAGACTATTCAACCATCGTGCAAGTAAATGTAACGGTGAATAATATTATACTGCCTCCGCCAAGCATTGTTTATGTCGATGATGATTTTAATGAATCTACTCCAGGGTGGCAATATGACCACTTTGATAAAATTCAGGATGGGATTGATGCAGTAGCTGATAGCACGGTATATGTTTTCAATGGAATATATTATGAAAATGTAGTTGTGAACAAATCAATTAATCTGATTGGAGAGAACAGAAATACTACTATTATTGACGGCAGTGGCATGGGGGATGTTGTTTATGTTTCTGCTGATTGGGTGAATATTAGTAATTTTACTATACAAGGTAGTGGAAATAGCTATCCTTTTGATATTGGGGCTGGAATGAATATTTGTTCAAACAATAACACCATCTTTTGTAACATCTTCTCTAACAACGGTAATGGCTTAGTACTCAGTTACTCAAACAACAACTCTATAACTTCAAACCATATCTATAATAATTCTCGGGGTGTCTTACTCAGTTACTCAAACAATAATTCTATTACGGACAACTCTTTTTTAAATGACGGACTTTCTACTACGGATTCATATCAAAATACCGTTATCAACAACACGGTTAACGGCAAACCCCTCGTGTATTTGGAAGATGAATCAGATATGGTTGTAGATAATGCAGGGCAGGTGATACTTGTCAACTGTGACAACATTACTGTCCAAAATTTAGAATTATCTAACACTACTGTTGGTATTGAATTGCAGGACTCCAACAACTGTTTTATATTTGGTAATCTCATTTCTAATAACAGGTTGGGTATGGTGTTTGATTCTTCTAGCAATAATGTAATTTCTGACTGCAATATTTTAAATAATTCTTTTTCTGAAGGCCTTGGAGTGGGCATCTCTCTCGATACTTCAGATTATAACACAATTTCAAATTGCAACATCTCACACAATGGGATAGGTATCGCATTGCTACATTCATACCTCAATACAATTTATAACTCTGCTATTTCAAACAACTATGCTGGTTTTATCCTATTCGGAACGGGTGACAATACCGTATTCTTCAATAATTTCATTGGCAATAGATATATTACTTTTCTAAATCCTTCTACTGGGATTATATGGGGTTCTTATCGTTCATATACATACAATGGAACAAATTATACTAATCATCTTGGTAATTATTATGATGACTATAGTGGCAATGACACAGATGGAGATGGAATAGGAGATATATCATATAAGATAGATGAACATAGCTATGATCATCATCCTTTAGCGATGCCTAAACAAAATTACATCATCTTGCCACCTCCGCAACCTCCAACTGTAAATATAACATATCCTTATAACGGAATGACACTAAACGGTACTGTTATTATTACTGGAATAGCTGATGATATCGATGGAATTGTTCAGAAGGTTGAGATAAGTACTGATTTTTTTCAGTGGATAACAGCCGTAGGGACTATTTTATGGAATTATACTTGGAATACAACCACAGTAAGCAATGGTTTCCATGTAATATCTGCTCGTAGCTATGACGGAATAGAATACTCAGATATAGCAGCAGTGATGGTAACGGTGAATAACACCTATGCTTCACTCTCTGTTGTATATGTCGATGATGATTTTAACGAATCTACTCCCAGTTGGGATTACGACCATTTCGACAACATTCAGGATGGAATTGATGTTGTTGCCGAAAATGGAACTGTATATGTTTACAATGGAACATATTATGAAAATGTTGTTGTGAATAAAACCATAAATCTCATTGGGGAAGATAGGAATAGCACAATTATAGATGGAAATGGAACAGAAAATGTTGTGAATATTAGTGCTGACTGGGTAAATATAAGTGGTTTTTCAATCAGGAATGGTAATTGGTGTGGTATCTATACCCGTTATTCTAACAACACCACTTTAATCGGGAACATTATTAAAGATAATATAGGCAGTGGTACTCTTTCGCTTTTCTCTAACAACATTACGATATCTCATAACAGCATTTTATTAAATGGTGGAAGTGGCATAGAATTATGGAATCCAAATTTTGCCAATATATCAAACAATATTATATCAAAAAATATACTAGATGGCATTAATGTGTCTTCATCAAGTAGCAGCACTTTTACTAGCAATTTAATTAGCAACAATACCATGTTTGGTATACGAATGTACGACTCTTCTACAGACAATAATACTATATCTAATAACATTATCTGCAATAATGGTTACGGCATCGAACTCGCATATTCAAACAACAACACAATTTCAAACTGTAACGTTTCTAATTCCACTATAGGCATCTGGCTTAAGCAAGCGAATAATAATACGATTACTAATATTACATCATATAACAACTGGGGAGATGGAATTCGGCTTGTGGAATCATCTTTCAATCATATAGACAGTTGTTTCGTTTTTGGAAGTCAATGGAACGGGCTGGGATTTAACTATTCCTGTAATCATAATGTGATAAAGAATTGTACTATCGCCAATAACTGGGATGGCATTCGCATTTGCACGTCGTCCCATAACAGTATCTCCATGTGCACTTTAATAAACGAAAACAACAATATCATATTGGATATGTCAGATTATACCGATATAGAAAAATGTGAAATAAAGGAAGGACAATCTGGCATCAAACTTGTTTATTCATCAAGCTACAACACAATTTCTAACTGCAACATTTCAAACAATGATGAGGGCATCGATCTTGATTCCTCACCCAACAACGAAATCCACTATAACAATATTTATGGAAACAGTGAATATGGTATTAGAAATTGGAACAGCGAGTTGCAATACGTGGTAAATGCCGCCTACAATTATTGGGATTTCCTGTCTGGTCCTTATCATCCAACGTTGAATCCTACCGGAACGGGCGATAATGTAAGCGACAACGTTGATTTTATTCCTTGGCTTACTGCACCAGTAATAGGCGGAATGGAAGGAACTTTAACTGAGGGAGAAAATGAAGTCGATGCAATTGATGAGGCAGATACAATTATAGAAATAAATGCTACGGCAAACAACAGTATGAGAATTATTTCTTACGAAGAAGCACCTGTTGAAGAGCCAGAAGTTGTTAAATCAATAGGAAAATATATTGAGATAGAAGTAGAAAATGAAACTGCTGTTGAATGGCCAATATTCATTCAAATT
Source organism: uncultured Thermoplasmatales archaeon (assembly GCA_964606745.1). Taxonomy (GTDB): domain Archaea; phylum Thermoplasmatota; class E2; order UBA202; family DSCA01; genus VBQP01. The sequence continues at coordinate 12,823 of CAZSHJ010000002.1, forward strand.
TATTACACGCAGGAAGATTTAGATAATACCGGAATAACAGAAAATCAAATTATTGGAATTTATTTTTACAATGAAAGCAGTGGCGAATGGGAACTTTACAACGATGCGGGAGTCAACACAACCGATATCATGGTTAGTAGAAAACAATATGCTGGCTATGTATGGGCAAATGCATGGCATCTCACCAATATGACCATAGGTGCTGATAATAACCCTCCAGAAATAAGCAATGTTGATGCAAATCCAGAAAGCCAAGAAATAAATGGATATGTGAATATATCTTGTGTTGTTACAGATAATATTGAAACATCAGAAGTTTTTGTTAACATAACATATCCTGATTCAACTTACCACAATCTTTCAATGGTAAATATCGCAGGAAGTGATATCCATTATTACAATGCGTCTTATTCATCAGAAGGAAATTATGAATACTTCATTTGGGCAAGTGATACAAGTGCAAATGCAAATGTCTCATCAAAGAAATCGTTTTCTGTATTTATTCCGCAATACACATTAAATATTTTAGTTTCTCCAGAAAGTGCAGGAACTGTTACCCTTAGTCCATCCGGTGGAACATACGATGAAGGAACTGTAGTTACCGTAACTGCTCATGCTAATACAGACTATGAATTTAATCATTGGTCTGGAGATGTTTCCAGTAGCAATCCAACAGTGCAAATCACGATGGACAGCGATAAAAGTATAACTGTTAATTTCACTGAGAACCCTCCTCATCAGTACACATTAACAGCATCTGTTGACCCATCCGGAAGTGGAAGCATTACATTGAATCCTCTTGGTGGAACGTATGATGAGGGAACCACCGTTACTGCAACAGCCAATCCAAATACTGGCTATGAATTTGATCATTGGTCAGGAGATGCAAGTGGAATAACAAGCAGCATACAAATTACAATGGATAGTGATAAAAGCATAACTGCCCATTTCTCAGTCATACAATACACTCTTACAACATCTATCACTCCATCTGGAAGCGGGTATGTTACTTTGAATCCAACTGGTGGAACATATGATGAAGGAACTGTTGTGACTGTTACTGCTCATGCAAACTCTGGGTATGAGTTCGACCATTGGTCAGGAGATGCAAGTGGAACAAATCCAAGCATACAAATCACAATGAACTCTGGCAAAACAATAACTGCACATTTTGTAGAGACAACTCCCCCAAATCAACTTCCAACTGTTGCAATAACTTCTCCAGCCAATGGTGCAACCGTGAGCGGAACTGTGAATATTCAGGGCACGGCTGGTGATGCTGATGGGGCTGTCCAAGACGTGCAAGTAAAGGTTGATTCAGACTCATGGATTTCAGTGTTTATAGTTGATTCTGGTTCAGGGGGTTATGATTCATGGGGTTATTGGTGGAATACTACCGCTGTTGCAAATGGAAGCCATACAATTTATGCTCGTAGCTATGACGGAACGGATTATTCAAGCATTGATTCTGTGACGGTGAATGTGAACAACATTCCGCCGAATCATAAGCCCACAGTGGATATAATCTTTCCATTGGATGGAACAGAAGTGAAGAAAACATTTACTATCCACGGAACTGCAAACGATGAAGATGGAGATGAAATTCAGGTGGAGATAAAAATTGGTGATGGAAACTGGACTATTGTTAATGGAACAACAATGTGGAATTATTCATGGGATACAACTGGCTTTGATAATGGAGATTATGTTATACAGACAAAGGCATATGATGGGCATGAATATTCAAACATTGACTCAATAATGGTTAAAGTGAATAATAAAAAAGGTGGCGGTGGCATTCCGGGCTTCGAACTAATTTTGCTTGTGGGGGCAATTGTTGCCGTGCTTTTGATGGGAAGGAGAAAACCCAATCTTTAGCCATAAAACTCTTAAAACATCTTTTGTATTACCTCCTCATGCTTTCCGGGGCTGTGTTGGAAGACATAAAGGGCATTGTGGGGGAAGGAGATATTATCACCTCTGTGGCTAAACTTTATTCTTATGGTTTTGACGCATCCATCCATCATCATATGCCCGACATTGTTATAAGAATCCATAACACTCAGGAAATCAGTAAAATTATGCGGCTGGCGAATGAGCACGGCATTCCGGTCATTGCCCGTGGTTCAGGAACCGCCCTCTCGGGTCAGGCAATTCCGATAAAAGGGGGCATTGTGCTGGACATGATGCCAATGAACAAGATAAAGGAAATAAGAGTTGAGGATTTGTACTGCGTTGTCGAGCCCGGCGTGATATATGGCAAACTCAACCTGGAACTTGCCAAAAAGAAATTCTTCTTTCCGCCATCGCCGGGAAGCGGCGACGTCTGCACTGTGGGAGGTATGGTTGCCACAAATGCGTCCGGGATGAGGGCGATAAGGTACGGGGCAACCAGGGATTATGTGCTAGGGATGGAGGTGGTGCTGTCTGACGGAAGCGTAGCTCACTTCGGAACAAGGACAATCAAGAATTCATCTGGTTACCAGCTTGAGAAGTTGATGGTCGGGAGCGAGGGCACGCTGGGTATAATCACGGAAATTACATTTCGCATCATCCCGCTGCCGGAAAAACGGGCTATTGCCGTTGCACCCTTCGATTCGCTTGAAAAGGCGGGACAGGGGGTTTCCAATATTATTGCATCGGGTTTGCTGCCGTCAGCCCTTGAGATAATGGACATTGTATGCATAAAGGCGGTCAACAAATCGATGGATATCGGGTTGCCGGAAAACGAGGCGATTATACTGGCTGAAGTAGATGGCGAGAAGGAGGTCATAAAAAGGAAGATACAGCATATGGCGGAGATATGCAGGAAGAGCGGGGCAGACAACGTTGATTTCACAGATGACGAGGAGGAGATGTTAAATCTTTGGAGGGGCAGGAAAGGAGTACTCCCGTCGCTCTCACGCTACGGGGAGGATATGATATCCGTTTCACTTGCAGACGATATGTCGGTACCGATATCAAAAATTCCGGTTGCAGTAAAGAAATTCCAAGAAATCGCAAAGAAATATGGAATAATCATAGGCACTTATGGGCATGCTGGCGACGGTAATCTCCACACGAAAGTTTTAATCAACCCGCTGATGGATGGAAGCTGGGAAAGCGCCGAGAAGGCCGTTGATGAAATTTACCGCACCGTTATAGCCCTTCAGGGTACTGTCAGCGGCGAGCACGGAATAGGCATATCAAAAGCCCCGTGGATGCAGATTGAAAGGAAGGATTCATTGGGGGTCATGGATGAAATAAAAAGGGCGATTGACCCGAAAAACATAATGAATCCCGGAAAGATAATGCAGTGGAAGGGAAGCATAATTTCATATCTGAGGTACCCGAAACATGAGTGAAATGAAGCACCTTAAGCAAATCCAGCATGAACTGATGTGCTGCACCGGATGCGGCTACTGCAAAAAATCCTGTCCCACGTTCGATATATTGAGCACGGAGGCGGACAGCGGCAGGGGGAAGGTATTCATTTCATATGGCATGCTGTCGGGCGAGATAAAGGAGGACAGCTCGGTTATAGAAGCCCTGCAGAATTGTCCCCTGTGCGGACGGTGCGAAAAGGATTGCCCCTCGCTTGTTAGGATAAGTGATATCATACACGCTGCACGAAGGGATACGGACGACATTCTTCCAGCCCACCAGACCATTCTGGATAATATGACCAGTCATGGAAATCCTTTCGGTGTGGGTAAGAAAAAGGCGTATGCCGGCGGCGGGGCGGCTGCGGGGGCAACGGAGACGGTAAATGTTGCATACTTTTCCGGGTGTATGGAAAATTATCTGGAGCATGGACTGAAAAAGGCGGTCATTTCCATATTTGGGAAAATTGGGATGAAAGTGGCAGTGGTGGACAAAGAGTGCTGTGGCAATCCAGTTGATATAATCGGCAGGGAAAATCATCAGATGAAAAAACTGGGAAAGGAATTGGATGATAATGGCATCAAAAAAATCATTTTTTCCTGTCCGAGCTGCATGCAGTCCTTCCTTCCGTTCAAGGAAAAGTTCAAGCTTGTCCACATCTCGGAGTTTCTGGAAGGTATGGATTTGAACATGAAAAATTCGGGAATGAAACTCATATATCACGATTCCTCTGTTCTTGGAAGAAAACTCGGCATATACGACGCACCGAGAAAACTGCTGGAAAAGGCGGGGGGCTTCGTGGAATTTGACGAGAATAAGGAGTTGTCACAGTGCTGCGGCAGTGATATTGCGTTCAGGGAGGCTTTTTCAGGAACGGCAGGAAAAATGGCTGAAAGAATTGCGGAAGAGGCAAAAGAAAAGAATACAACAATTGTTACAGCATCGCCCCACTGCTACCACCATCTTAAAAAATATGGAGATGTGATTGATTTGGTTGAGCTTGTGGATAGGTGTCTGCAGTAAATTCCAATAAGTTTTATTACCTGAGAAATATTCTGCTTTGATGATACCCAAGAAGTTGTTTCTCACCAAAGGCGTGGGAAGGCATAAGGATAAGTTGCAATCATTCGAGCTTGCCCTAAGGGATGCAGGTATAGCATCGTGCAATCTTGTGGAGGTTTCAAGTATCGTCCCTCCGAATTGCAGGATAATATCTGCCAAAGAGGGAAAGAAGCACATTAGGCCCGGACAGATAACATTCTGTGTGATGGCAAAAAATTCAACAAATGAGCCGAACCGATTTGTCGTCTCCTCGATTGGCCTTGCTCTTCCGAAGAACAGAAATCTGTACGGTTACCTGTCCGAGTATCACAGCTATGGCGAGACGGCCAAAAAAGCGGGGGATTATGCCGAAGACCTGGCTGCGACCATGCTTGCCACCACTCTAGGTCTCGAATTCGACCTGGAGAAGGCATGGGATGAAAGAAAACAGGAATACAGGATGAGCGGACGCATAGTTCGGTCCAGAAATATAACCCAGTCGGCAAGAGGCGACATAAGCAGGCGGTGGACGACGGTGATTGCTGTTGCAATATTCGTAATGGATGAGTGAGATAAAATGAACAGGTCTGATATTCTACTTCAATCTCATTTCCATCAGTCCATCTGGGTTTTTTTCCCTCAGTATTTTTATATCTTCAAGTTTCCGCAGAGCAATCTCATTGACGACATTAACTTCTCCTTCAAGTAGATGCCCCCCTATTAGGCGGTGGTCCGAAATGGCAAGCGCCACATGAATATGGCATATCACATCGCCCTTTCCATCTCTTCCAATATTTCCTTGCATCGATACAAGCTCCGCCGCTCCTTCCACTTTTTCTTTGATATATTCTTTTCCGTTGAAATAGCCCACGACTGCATTTTTCAGCATGCCTATGCCCGACATAATCACTGCTGAATGGATGTTCTGCCCTATAATCATCTTCTCCAGATTTTGTATTGTCTGCCCCTCGACAAATTTTGCAACAATGGTATTGCCCTCTTCTTTTGACTGCATGATTGTTAAACAAAACCGATTTATAACTATTAATCCCAGAATTGCCTCGTTCTCGAATAATTTATTTCTGCTCTCAGCACCTCTTTAAGCAGCTCATCTCCCTCTTTCTGCGTTCCAAGAATCCTTGCAGCGGTATCTGGTCCGATTCCGTAGCCTGCCATGACTGTAATAGCCTTTTTTCCGTAAGAGGCGACGAGAGAGGCGCTTTTGACGGATGCCCTGGCAAATTTTGCTGTTTTTCCCATCTTGAATACCGCTATCATCTTTCCCTTGCATTTCGGGCATACCGGCGTTGCTCTCCCCGCCGTGGTGCTCCATTCGTACGAACAGTTCATGCATTTGAGGTTTATGCGAGTGTTCATCAGCCTCTTCTTGAGAGATGCAATTACAGCAGAATTGAATTCGGATGGACGAAACGCTTCTCCCTTAACCTTTTCGCCCTGTAAAGAGAATGGGGAAAGCCCCTGAATTTTTATTGATATGTTTCCTTCCTGCATTTCCTTTAGTACGTACCTTGCATGCTCAATATCCATCTTTTCCCATATGATTCTGTCCACAACTTCTTTTATCAGTGGCAATCCTTCAAAAACATCCATTATCTTTTCCACGGAAAGTCTTTTGCTATCGACATCCTTGCTCAGCACACCGAATTTTCGTGCAACTTTTATCACTTCCCACTTGATGAATGTGCTTTTTTTGAGAATTATCTTCATCAGTTCTTCCATGCCATCGGGATCCGTGTCAAGCATTACATCCTGCACCATTTCCAGGTTGATGGGACGGGCAACTCTAAGATAAATCCTGTAAGCATCATTGTCCACGGCAATGGTATCTCCAAGTCGCTGGGCAAGCAGCGAAGCAATAAGTCTGCCCACCGCCTTATTTGTCATCGAGCCGAAATGCGTGTTTATGTAGATGATGCCTTTCCCTCCCTCTATTGTAACAAGTTTATCTGTGGGGGTAAGGAAATCTTTCTCTGACTGCAACTCTATCCCGTCCTCGATAATTTTATCCCTCCTTTTTCCCTCGGCCACCATTCTTCTCATTTTTCCCACTGCCTGTGCCACCTCAAACGGTACGGGAATTTCCTCCCCTGCCCAGTCGGGGACCATATACGTTCTTTTTGCGGGAAAAACGGTCAGCCGGTCATCATTGCTGACCACTTCCCATGCCTTTCCTTTCATGATGAATTTTGCCCCTGGGGTACAGTAATTCAATACGAAGCTTTCATCGAGTTTTCCTATATTTTTATTTGATGATACATCCTGTACATCCATGCTTTTTTCGTCGGGTATCATGGAGATGTTTTCAAAAAAATAGTCCCTCGTCTTCCTCTTTCTTCCGACAGTTTTTCCGTCATACCATATTATGCGTTGTTCCTCAAGCTCACCCAGCAAATCCATGAACTTTTTCCTGTCCAGATTTCTGAAGGGGTACGACCTCTTTATAATCCCGTAAATCCTCTCGATGTCTATTTTTCCGTATTCCACGGTGATGGACAGTATCTGGTTTGCAAGCACTGTCAAAGGACTTTCCCTTATCCTCGTTTTTTCAAGTTCGCCGTTTGTCGCTCTTCCTGCGATTGCAATGCTTTCGGCAAAATCCTCGGTGTTTGTTGCAATTATTGTGCCCTTGGCAACTCCCCCGGCATGATGCCCGCTCCTGCCGACCCTCTGTACAAGCCGTGTCACTTGGCGTGGAGAATTATACTGGATTACGAAGTCGGTATTCCCCACGTCTATGCCAAGCTCCAGCGATGAGGTGCATATAAGTGATTTTATCTTTCCTTCCTTGAATTTCTCTTCGGCTTCGATTCTCGCATCTCTTGAAAGTGAACCGTGGTGTATGTCTATGGATGCCCCCACCCCGTGAAGATGGGCGGCTAGCAGTTCCGCCGTATCCCTCGTATTCACAAAGAAGAGGACGGATTTGTGCCGGTCTATCATATCCATAGCCGTTCTGACCACTGCTGCAGAAGTGATGTCGCACTCCAGTTTTTCAGCTATTTTTTTATCGCTCTCATCCGTCTTTACAAATTCAACATCAATTTGCATCTCCTTTCCGGTATTTTCCTCTATTATTTCTACTGCCCCACTGCCTCCGAAAAAGTCTGCGACCTCTCGGGGTGTCCCCACGGTGGCGGAAAGCCCTACTCTCTGGAAATCGCCCGTTAGTTCCCGTAGCCTCTCGAGGGCGACGCCGAGCTGCGCCCCCCTTTCCTCTCCTGCCAATTCGTGTACCTCATCGATTACTACCCATTTCACATCCCTGAGGCTGTTTCTCAGATTTTTTCCCGTGAAGAGTATCTGCAAAGTTTCCGGCGTGGTGATGAGCATATCCGGCGGATGAAGGGACTGCCTTCTCCTCTCCTTCTTTGTCGTGTCCCCGTGGCGAACCGCTATATCCATGCCTAACTTCTTTCCCCATGATATTGTTCTTCTGAGCATGTCCCGGTTGAGGGCGCGGAGGGGTGTTATGTAAAGTATACTTATTCCGTCTGTCCTGCCATCTCTAAGAAAGAGATTGAAAATGGGGAGCAATGCCGCTTCAGTTTTCCCCATCCCGGTCGGGGCTATAAGCAGGCAGTTTTTTCCGTTCAGGATTTCGGGTATCGCTTTCAGCTGTGGTGCCGTAAGCTCGTCCAGACCCTCTTCCCTGATAACCTTCTGCAGCAGCGGCTCAAGATTTGATATCCTCTTCATACTATCGCAACAAGCATAACGGCCAGCACGCCAGTGAGAAATATACCGTCAAATGTGCCGGCCCCGCCTATCGATACCATCAACGCTCCCACCTTCTCTATCTTCCTTATATTCATCAAGTCCGCTCCCACAAGGACGCCCACCACGCCCGAAATGAAGGCTACGGAGGCAGCATTTTGTGGGGCGACTATGACGGCTACCAGCGATGCCAGAACAGGAGAAACAAATGCGGGCATTGCTATTCCCGTTTCTTTCACGGGTCTCGCCAGCCGATAGCATATGAGGGCTATGAATACCGTGGCGAACAAGAGGGGGGGATAGAATTCTGCATTCAGACGTGACATCAGGAAAACTGCCATGGCAAGAGGTATGACTGCTCCTCCGACATTCACGCTCACTTTTGTAATCCCCTCGGAAATTGCTCTGACCTTTTTGGGCGGGAAAAAGGATGTGTCAAAGGTGTAATGCTCTTTCATGACCTTCATGTTCCATACGGGAATATTTATGAAACTGCCGAGAAGCACTGCGAACAGCAAAAAAATTGCAAGGAGGGGCGGGAAACCCAGTTCCTGAAAAACCTGATTTATCATTCCTACGAAAAGAAGCGTGAGTGTCATCACCAATAACGGCAGGATTATGAAAAGGAATAGTGTGCCGAATGGGGGCTGTATTTTCATTGATTGGCTAACAATTCCGCTATTTAATATTTTGCCAGCTATGCCCAAAATTGAAGAAAATAGTATTATATTATGTGTATTGTGTTCCTGCAATCTCTATTTTGGCAATATTATTTTTATATTATGAAATCAATTGATTTCTTTCAATTTTTCTTTTGACTTGATACCAATAGTAATAATTTCAAGAACTACGATAAAAAGGACCACAATGAAAGCTTCATTATAAAGCTCAGTATGTTTTTGGCAATTAAGTAAAAACCCTAGTCCGATGCCCTCGCCTAGCAATCTCATAAAGTATATCCAGTACTCGCGTAGGAATGCATACTTTAAATCTTCTCCAGGCATTTTATCATATTATCAAATACGACTTTGGTTTAAATATTACTCAACTTGTGCTTTAGCATTAGATATGCTATAAATGTAGTAAGGAGTGCAATAATAGGACCTGCCATTATTATAAACAATCCAGTATCTTTTTCAGTGTTCATTTCATATCCAATACCGATAGCAATTACCATAACAACTATCAATGTTGATAAGGTTTCAAAAACAACTAAACTCTTTAAATTAATACCACTCATGTCCTTCCTCCATACATATGAATATATTAACACTATTTAAGTTTGTGCATCTGCTTTATGCTGCAATCATTTTTAGTAAACAAAGCATTATTTAGGGGAATACTTATGAATCAACAATGTGCTAAGGATATCCTCCATTAAAAGAATAAAAACTCCTGTTATAATAAGCAATAAGCCTATCTCTTTATTTTCAGTCATTTCTAAAAAAATACCTGCTGTTACAAGTGCAATCCCTATGGTGATACTTATAACATCTATAACATTTAATTTTCTTAGGTATTTCACGAGATTAGGCATATTATCCCCTCTCTTTCGTTCTATAATATCCCTTCTATTATTTAATATACCACGTTTTTTTTCATTGTGGCTTGCCGAGTGTGTATCAACTTTTCGAAGGTTGTTGATTGTCCTCATTTTTATCCCACTGCATAATGCTATCAAATTGATAGCATTATGCACATTATATAGTATATCGAAACTCTAGTATTTAAGTGTTTCCCCAAGATGTGTTATAGATAACCTTGCCACTCTATATCAATAATAGCCTCAGGTATTAAATAGTTTTCTTTTATCCATACTCAACAAGTATTCACCATCCATCTATGTCAGATGTTCCATGATGTATCTATGCACGTCCTGGTTTATGGCTATCTCAGAAATGTGGTCTGCATCTCCGTTAGGCCATGCATTTCCTTCTATCATGTAAAAAGGTTTTCCTTTCAGATAGGGGCTTTCGGTGGGTACCAGCCCATCCGATGAATGTGTGGTACCATCTCCGTTAAAATCTACCGGCATTCCCGCTATGAATCCTATGTCGCTACCTACACCGTAATAGTCAACCCGGTCGGTTCCGTTATATCCCATCGCCTCCAGAAATTTGGAGTGGTATATCATATCAGGAATCTGTCCCACCCACGACGGGAAGTAAAGATAGCCTATTATTTTCTGAATGCTTGAATTTATGCCGGGCGGGACTCCATGGCAGGGCGTACCCACGGAAATCAGGTCATCAATCTGTTCTCCATTTATATGAACATCCGGGTCGCCGTCTCCGTGCCACGGATAGCCGTCATCGCCGGGCATCCACGAGTCATTCCAGTAATCGACATCCGCCCCTCCGTGTTCTGCCATGAATCTTGATACAAGGCCACCCATGCTGTGGGCAACAATATCTATAGTCTGGTTGGGAAGGTAGCCATTCCACACCAGGGCCCGCTCTATTTTTTCGCTCACTTTTGCGGCTATCCATGGTATGTGGTGATCCTGCCAGCCAGGTTCATATGTAAGAAATTGTATGCCCGATTTGCTCACATCGAAATCAAGCAGTTTAAATCCCTTTTGTTGCAGTTCCTGGCTGAGATTCCACCATGTATAATTTAAGAGCCAGTTCGTTGTTGAGCCAATCCACCCGTGAATTAGTACCACCGGAAAATCTCCCGGTTTTTCGGGGTCAACAGTCATATTTATTAACTGGCTGCATTCCATATAGTCAATGTCACCCGATAAATTTTGTTCGAGTTTTGCAGAGCAAATTATGTCCATGGTGTTGTTTATATCTGATAGGAAAAATGGAATTTTCAGTTTGCCGGCATAGTTTGTCATGCCTTTTTTTTCCTCCAATTTTTCGAGCGAATTGTTATTCTCCTTCCCGAAGAATGTCCATTTTACCGTTTTATTTGCAAGGGGCTGCCATTTTCGGTCAGTGTATTCCATCAATGTCGCCTCAATTATGGATATTTCCCCTGCTATCATATTCCTTTTGCTGCAAGAAAGTGACAGCATGGTTTCGTATAGCACCGGCTGGGCAGTCCCGTTTATCTCAGTTGAATATTCGTTTCCCTGCCAGGAAGCCCTTGCTGTTATCTTTACTGTATGATTCATCACATCAACATCGTCCGGGGCATGGTATATTGCAGAGAGCATGCCGGATGCATTTGTGGCAGATGAATTTGTGCCATGAGGATATGTTATTTTTCCCGTATCTCCGGCGGCAGTTATCTCCCATTCCACATCTGCGGCAATCGGATAATTTTTCTCGGATTTTAACAGAATATTAAGGGATATGGATTCGCCTTCATGTATTGTAAACTTTTTCGGGTATCCCTCAAGCACAGCGGATGGATTTTCATTTTCGTTTCTGTCCTCCGCCCAGTTGTACAAGAGAATTGATGAAATAAATATGATAATCAGCAATGCAGTTATGAGAATTTTGTTTTTTATCTCCATCGCTTTGTAATCGTCTACATTTTATTATAATTTATGTGTTACACATCTATGTTTTATTGTCAGATAACAAAAACATCCACCATATCCTTCGATATTTTTCCTTTATCACTGTAAGCATACACCTCCGCTGTATGGAATCCTGGAGATGTATGCATGTCCCAGGAGAAAGGTGCTTCGTTATCCACATGCTGCTTTTCACCATCAACATAAAACTCTGTTCTCTCTGTATTTGTTGCATTTACTCTTATGGTTGTATGTCCGAAAACCCTTGGTATGCCAACCTCAAATACCACCCTGCCGAATATTGTTGGCATTTCCCTTCCCATAATGTAGGCATGATAGCGCCTCGGTTCCTCGATGTATACTTTTGGCACATCGGGCATGAAGTTTCCGTATGGGCCGTCCATATAGAGCACTCCTGTACCGCCGTAGCAGTGGGGTATGAGCATATCTGCATCGTATGCCATTCGGAACCAGCCGTTCTCGCCCCAGTTCGTGCCCCAGCTGTTTTTCACCAGCCAGCATTGCTGTTCATCATCATAACCGAATAGGGCGACAAGATGGCCGCCTGTCAGCCTGCCCCATCTGTGCTTGTATATGCCGCCGTGATAATGCATGAAATCCTCCCAGATAAATATACATATGACCAGTGGCCCATGTTCAATCAAAGCCCTTTTTATGCTGTCCATATCGTTTTCAACGTATCCCCACTCCGTTATCTTGACGGTTCTGTTCTGCCAATCCGGCAGTGTCATGTTGCACGGTGCATCGGTCTTTCTCTGGGGGTCCGGGAAGCATCCCTCATCCGGAACGCCGTGTTCTACCAAATAGTCGGATGCATGACTGGTGTTCACGCCCCATGCACATGTGCCGCCCGAGCAGAAGAACAGATGTGCCTCTGACAGATCACATCCGAAGTTATATCCGACCTTGTAATGAACCATGGTTTCCAGTGCTGAGCATAGAGCATACGCTTCGCAGCTCGGGCATGGCTCCTGATTTTTTACGGGCGTGGTAAAATCAGTGCCGTTTATATCCCGCCAGCTAAATTTTTCCGGTAGTGGAGAGGGGGCATCCGTGCTTTCTTGCTCTATTGTTTCCCTTCCGAAGAAATTATTTCCCAGCCCAGCCGAGGGTAGAAGTAGAGTCAGAACGATTGCAATAGACACAAAGGATTTTTTCATATATCGTGAATGTCTGCTGGATTTTAATATTTATCTCAGCATTTAAAAAAGCCGTAGCGTGTTGTATGATGATGTATGGGCTTATTGACGAAAATTGGCTTGTATCTACCGCTTTGCCTTTGTTTTGCGGGGGATGTATTGGGGCTTTTAGACGGCTTTTTATTCCTCTCTTTTCCTGTTCCCTTCAGCTTTTCTGCTCGATCTTCACTCAGATTCCGCAGGCGGCGGAGTGAAAGTTCTTGCCGCCAGCTCTTTATCAAGCATGAAAAGTCCGTTCCCTTCCTTTCCTGCAAGCTCTAGTTTTGCTATGATTTCGTTGTCATTTCCTTCTTCCTCTATCTGCTCTGTTACAAACCAGTGAAGGAATATCTGGGTTGCATGGTCATTTTCTTTTATCGCAAGATCCATCAGATCGTTTATTGATTTAGTAATAAACTGCTCGTGTTCCAGAGTTTTTTGAAACATATCCATGGTATCCTTGAATTCGGAGGGTGGTTTCTCAATGGCCTTTAGTTTCACCTTTCCACCCTGGTCGTTGATGTAGCGGTAAATTCTCATGGCATGGTCCATCTCCTCATAATACTGCACCATGAACCAGTTGGCAAACCCGGGAAGACCAATATTCGTGCTGTGTGCCGACATGGACATATATAGATATGCGGAATACATCTCCTTATTGATTTGCTCGTTCAGTGCATCTTCCATTTTTTTATTCAACATCTATTCGCCTCATAACTTTTTGTGGCACAGCCACCAGTCGTAGCACTCTATTTCGCCCTTTTCCTTTGCTTCTTCCCTTTCTTTTATCTGCTCGGTTGTCCCTGCTGGCGGAATTATAACCCTGTCTGCTATGAGCTCGTTGTTGGGCCACTTGTGGGGCAGTGCAACTTTATTCTCGTCGCTTATCTGCAGTGCTTTGAGCGCTCTAAGTATCTCGTCCCAGTCCCTTCCTACTTCAGCCGGATAGTAAACTATTGCCCTGATTGTGCCTTTGCTGTCTACTATGAACACTGCCCTGGCTGTGTTGCTCGCTCCGGAGGGTATCATGCCCAGTGCATCTGCCAGATTACCTCTGTCATCTGCAATTATCGGAAACTCGATTTCCACGCCAAGATTGTCCTTTATCCACTCCGCCCATTTCAGATGTGCAAATACTTGGTCAATGCTCAGTCCTATGACTTCGGCACCCAGCTCCCTGAACTTCTCGAGCCTGATTTGCATACCGTAGAACTCCGTTGTGCATACTGGCGTGAAATCGCCGGGATGGCTGAACAGAACGAACCACTTGCCTTTGAAGGCATCTGGCAATTTCATGTGTCCGTGCGTTGTGTTTACTTCCACTTCCGGGAATTTTTCTCCTATTACTACCATTTTTTTCACCTCTTTATATTTTTATATCTTTGGAATTAATCCAGAGACCATGAACATTGCAATACTCTCTTGCCTCTATTTTATCTGCTTTTATCTCAAACTCTGCTTCTGGCTTGTCGCCGGGTTTCAGGACTTTTCTGTATGCCTTGCCATCGGCAATCACCTGAATCCATTCTATGTAATGCTTTTCTTCCATCGGGTGGTTCTGATTCTGCCCTACTTTCACAACTACTCCATTCTCTGTTTTCTCAATATAGGGCACATGTTTTTCAGTTGAAGCATCTTCACTTTTTCCTTCCATTAGTTTCATTGGCTGTCCGCAGCATACAAGTTCCCCCATTCCGCTGTGCAGCACTTCCACAATATTTCCACATATTTCACATTTATATATCTCCCTTATTTTTGTCATATTTCTCACCTCTTATTTTATATTTCACCTCTCAATAATTTTCAACCCAGAGTTCGTAATAACTCTGAGGGTGCCTGCAGGCAGGGCATGCCTCCGGTGCTTCCTCGCCCTCATGAACATATCCACAGTTGCAGCACTTCCATTTTACCACCTTATCTTTTTTGAACACGCTTTTATTTCTCACATTATCCAGGAGTTTGCGGTATCTACGTTCATGGTATGCTTCAACTTTGGCAATCTCTATGAAACTCCGGGCAATCTCTGGGAAACCTTCTTTCTCTGCCACGTCGGCAAATTCTGGGTAAAGCTTGCCCCATTCCATTTTTTCGCCTTCTGCCGCAGCCAGCAGATTTCCTTCGGTACTTCCTATAACTCCTGCAGGATACGACGCCTTTATTTCCACATCTCCTCCCTCCAAATATTTGAAGAATATCTCGGCGTGCTCCTTCTCGTTGTCAGCCGTCTCCGAGAATATTGCCGATATCTGTTCATAGCCTTCTTTCTTTGCCTTGGATGCAAAGTACGTGTATCGCATCCTTGCCTGCGACTCCCCCGCAAAAGACGCGAGGAGATTTTTTTCCGTTTCAGTTCCTTTTAAATTTTTCATTTTTTCATCTCCTTAAATATTTTTATGCTTTTCATATATTTTATCTGCCAGTTTATCCAGCGTTTTAAAATCATCCTGCTTTGGATGGCCCTTTATTACAACAGGCTCAATAATCTCCACCTTCAGATTTTTTACCATTTCCTTGAGCTGTTCAACCATTTTTCCTCCCCAGCTATATGAGCCGATTATCGAGACAAATTTGGTTTTTGGTCTCAAAGCGTTTGCCAGATATGCTGCGTATATGGCAGAGGGATGCGCCCCGGACAGCACCGTGGGCGAGGCGATAACAATGGTGGCTGCATCAACAAGTGCCATAGCCAGCTCGCCTATGTCTACAACTGTTAAATTAAATGGTTTTACTTCTATGCCTTTTTTCATGAGTGCATCTATGAAATAATTAACCATGGCGGCAGTACTCCCGTGCATGGAAACATATGGCAGAACAACCTCGTTTTTCGCTTCATCGGAAATCCATTCCCTGTATGCATTTATTATGAATTCGGGATTGTCATAGACAGGACCGTGGCTCGGGGCAATTAATTCAATGTCCAGCTCTTCTATTCTGCCCAGATTTTTTCTTATTGCTGTACGGAACGGCATCATTATCTCTGCATAATATCTCTTTGCTGCCTCGTAGACTTTTCTTTCATCTTCAACAAAAAGTTTGCTTGTGGCAAGATGTGAACCTAGGAAATCGCATGTGAACAGAATTTTATCCTCTTTCAGATATGTGAGCATTGTTTCCGGCCAGTGAACCCACGGGGCATGGATGAATTCAAGGGTTTTATTTCCCAGAGACAAGATATCACCGTCATTTACTTCCATAAACCTTTCTTCAGGCACATGGAGCAGATCAACGAGCATTATCTTGCATTTCGGCGTGCAGACAACCTTTGCATCGGGATATTGTTTAAGTACCTCCGGGATTGAACCGGAATGATCCTGCTCCGCATGATGGGCAATGATGTAATCCACTTCTTCCCCCGCTTCTTCTAGGTTGTCCATCAACTCATTTGCTTTGCTCGTGTCCACGGTGTCCATCAGTGCTGTCTTCTCACTCCCTTTTATAAGATAGGAGTTGTAACTGGTGCCGTCGGGAAGCGGAATGAGTTCGTCAAAAAGTTTCCTATCCCAGTCTATTACTCCTGCCGAATATATGTCCGGTTTGATTTTCCTTACATTCATTCTATACCAACACTATATCATCAGCTTCAGATTTTAAAGAATTTTCATTCATGGATTCTTTCTCGAGGCAATCTTTACATAATCCCTTGAAGTATCCGTGCATCTCATCAATTCTATGCCCCATGTCCATAATCTTCCCGGGATAGAGGCGGTCAACGTCCATATCAATTATCACACCGCATTTCTTGCACATAAAATGGTGGTGCGCCGTTGTCTTGAAATCGTATCTTAGTTCATGTCCCGATATGGTCAGTACTTGTATAACATTATGTCTGTTCAGTGTTTTCAGGGTATTGTAGATAGTTGTTTTTGAAAGTGACGGATTATTCTTTTTCAAATCGGAGTATATTTTCTCGGCACTCGGGTGTATTCTGTTTTCATCAAGATACTTCAATACATACATTCTCTGTGGCGTTACCTTCATGTTATTGCTCTTCAGGATGTCTCTATATTTCTCGTAGTTTTCCAAATTCTCACCTTATTGATTGTAGTTGATTTTATTTTGTAATTATTACAATTTGAGATAGAATACAAATGAGATATTTAAGCTTTTGCCCATCATAGGAAAAAATTTTAATTGTTTGGCCGTTAAGAAGTGATTCTTGATGGAAAAGAAGAATTTGGGTTATGTACTGGCATTGGACGAGGGGACATCCAGTGCCAAAGCTTTTGTAATTGACCATTCGGGCTTGATTGCAGGAAAGGGACAGTGTCCATTCAATCAATATTTTCCAAAACCGGGATGGGTTGAACATAGCCCCGAAGAGATATGAGATGCACAGATAAAAGCCATCAAGCAATCCCTGCATGATGCCGCCGTCAATACAAAGCAAATTGCATCCGTTGGGATTGCCAACCAGAGGGAAACTGCAATATTATGGGACATGAAATCGAATCAATCTGTCCACAATGCAATCGTATGGCAGGACAGAAGAACATCTGAAATAATTGATGCTTTATCAGAAGATGAACGGGCATTGATAAAGGGGAAGACCGGTCTTGTTGCCGATTCCTATTTTTCCGCATCAAAGATAAAATGGATGCTCGACATCATTCCGGGATTGAGGAGAAGGGCGGAGCAGGGGGAACAGGCTGCTTTGGGCGCCTATATTTATATAGAGAACAACGGGGCATTGCCTTTTGAATGGAAGCCGGTGAAAAAGGGCAGAAATATTCGGCTGTTGATTCCACATTACATAAGCGGAGAGAATGACGTGAAGGTTTATGCCAGGGTGAGAAAACCGCTGCGAAACGTGACTATAAAATTTCCTGAGATTGCAAGGAAAGACAGCAGGAAGGCGGTGATGCCCGGAGAGATGATAATGACCCGATTGAGAAAACAGGAACTCAACCGGGTTAAAGGGAAGGTTACTATGGAGGCCATAGTATGAAAATGAACAAGAAAAAAAAGAAATAACCTGTATCATGTGCCCGCTCGGATGCAAAATCACGGTAACTACAAGAGGTAATGTTATTCTTGATATCAGTGGAAATGCATGTCGCACCGGTGAGGGATATGCGCGGCAGGAGATATTATCGCCTTCCAGAATCATCATGAGTGTCGTGAGGTGCAGGAGGTGCGATATGCCGACCGTTTCGGTAAAAACGGAAAAGCCAGTCCCGAAAGACCGTATGGAAGATATCATGAGAAGTTTGAGGGATATCGAGGTTGAAGCCCCCGTGAATGCAGGCGACGTTATTGTCGAGAATGTGCTGGGCCTTGGGATTAATATTATTGCAACCAGAAGTGTAAGAAAGAAGAAGTGATATTATGCGTGTGCCTTTATCCAGTCGACTATCGTTTTGTGAATTTCATCGGCCCATTCTGGGTCTTCGAATATTTCGTGATATGCCCCCCTAAATTCCCTCAGCGTTTTATCTTCGATCTTTAACTCCTGCATGAATTCACGTGCTCCCTTTATCGGTGCCAGTACATCTGCCGTTCCATTCAAAATCAGCACGGGTACGGTGATATTTTCAGCTTCTAAATGGGTCTTCTTCATGTGGACAAAAAGGCTTCTTGCAAGTGCGATAGAAATGCGGTCATGCACCAGCGGATCATTGATGTAATTTTCAACGGTTTCTTTATTTCTTGAAAGTGTTTCCGGTTTTATTGTGTTGTTAATCGTCGCAGATGGCATGATTGCACCTAAAAATTTGGCAAGTCCGACGAAATCTTGAGGTATTATCGCCGTGGGCGAGAGCAGGTGCTGAGGCTATCATTCCCTTAATTCTACTGGGGTAAAGTTCGGCATATCTGATGGCTGTGACCCCCCCGAGGCTGTGCCCAAGAATAAATGGTTTTTTGTTAATCTCATCTATTATTTCGTTTATTATGCCAAGGGCATCCTCAACTCTTGCATGCCCCCTCTTTCCATCGCTTTTTCCGTGTCCCGGCCAATCGAAGGTATAGACGGCAAAACCTTCGTCGTTGAGCATTTTGATGAGCCCCTCATATCTTCCGCAGTGCTCTCCAAGCCCGTGCACGGTTATGACCCAATCCTTGCCCTTCCCGAATTTTGTTTTGTATATCATAAAATCAGGAAATATATCTGGAGATAAAACTTAAACTTTGTTCATGTTTTTTCATTTCCCGTTGTGTCGCACGGTGAAATTTCCGTACCTGTACAATAAGCTATTTAAGGCATTCCACCATGTTAATCATGCTCGTTTTCATTCACGGGATGTTATCCAATGCTAGCGTATGGGACCCCGTCATCACTTATTTTAATGAGAGGGGCTTTTCATGCAATGCGGTAAATTTAAAAGAAGGATTGGATTTGAGGAAAACACGTTTTCAGGATTACGTGGATAAAGTAAAGGCAGTGGTAACAGAAGATGATATAGTAATCGGGCATTCAATGGGCGGCTTGGTCGTCCAGAAGGTGGCGGAGGAAGCCGATATAAAGGGCGGCGTTGGCATATGCCCTGCAGCACCAAAGGGAGTCAAGTTTCGTGGTGATATTGTGCTATCCTCTGCCAAGTATGCACTAAAAGTTATCATGGGAAAACCGTTTAAAGAAGATTATCCGTATGTTAAAAAATATATGTTAGTCGGGGTAGGAGAAGAAGAGGCGAGAGCCATCTACAAAAAATTGGAAAAACAATCGGCAATTGTTACGCATGAACTGGGGATGAACAAGATAGCGGTAGATGAAAATAAAGTGAATTGTCCCCTCCTCTTCATTGCAACAAAGAATGATAAGGTATGTGCCCCCGAACTGGTTAAGAGAATTGCAGAAAAATACAATGCAGAATACAGGTTATATAACGGTTGCCATCATTTTTTTTGTAATGACAATTGGCAAGACATAGCAGAGGAAATCCACAAATTTATAACAAAATTATAGGGAATGCCCTTCCATTCTGTTGCAATAATCCGGGCATATTACCCCGCATATCATGTAAAATAATAACCGGCAATTAGCTAAACGAAATCACCTGCAAAGCACCATTTTAAGGCAAAAATGCATTGCTACTTATTAATACAATTAATCTAATAAAAAATAAAAAATAAAAATGTAAAAGGTAAATGAGACGGTGCAAAGTTGATTTGTTCTGAAATTATTCTTTCTTTATACCTTTTATTCTATTACTTCAACATTTACTGCTTTTGGTCCCCTGTCTTCTTCCTTGACATCAAATTTTACTTTTTGTCCAACCATCAATGGTTTATCTCCCTTAACTTCAGACTGGTGGACAAAAATATCTTTTGCCGTTCCTTCTGCTCCAATAAAGCCGTAAGATGTCATCCATCTTTTAACTGTTCCTTCCATTTTTATTACCGTATCCTACATGGCAGACCCTTATATTTAGTTTATGGTGGTATGGTCGTGCCCATTTGCCCGTTTTGGGGGTTTTATCTATCTGTGAAAAACCATAATTAGGTAAATTTGGGATATTGTGGACTTTGTAAGACCATAACTATTAATAATACATTCTGGATTTAAGATTCAAAGTGATATATATGGCAAGGGAAGTAACGGAATTTCTGAATCTGCCTGCGTATACCCGCGACGGGATTTATGTGGGTGATGTAAGAAATGTGGCTTTGAATACGGAAGAGAGAAGAGTAGACAGTTTGATAATCACGAATACTAACTCTGAGTTGGTGGAAAATTCTGCGGACATTGGTGTGCCATACAGGTGGGTGTCGGCAGCCGGGGACATAATAATATTGAGTTATTTCCCCGAGAAAGTATCCGTTGAAGGGGAGGAAGAGGCGGAGGAGGAATAGTCACGGAAAAACATATATATCGAATATCCAATAACAAAATACTTTAGAAATAGAGGTGAAATATGCCGAGAAAAAGTCTTGCTTTAGGAGTGATATTTGGGGTTGTCGTACTTTTATCAAGTTCTGTACTTTCCCCAGTTGCAGATGCATTGGATTGGGGGGCTATGAGTGCTTCTCCTAATGTTACCCCTTATTATATCGACAGATACGGGAGTGGCTCTCTGACGCTTACCGTGAGTTATAGTGCCTTCTTTTTCCAGTACTTTCCGGTGTGGGTGGAGATAAATATTATTAACTGTCCGAGTTGGCTTACTGTTACCCCAGCGCAGAAAAACTTCGTGTTGCAGAAGGCAGAGAGCAAAGCTGTCAAGATAGGTCTGACTCTCAATCAGCAGGATGTTGAGGCAGGCAACATGCAGGTTGTAGAATTTGAGGTTACCGGTAGGATAATTCTGGGTGGAGAACTGAGGCAGGTGGCGACGGGTAAGGCGGATATACAGGTGGGTGTAAATCCATATACCCAGATAACTCTCGAGATTGCAAAGCCAATAGAAAGGACAGCCCCTGACAGGGAATTAACATTTCCTATCACTGTGAAAAACTGGGGGAATGCACAGACAACCGTTACATTAAGCCTGACAGATGACCCCGGAAAATGGAGGTACATAATAAACCCACAGCAGATTATTTTATCTCCTAAAAAATCCGGCGATTCGAATCCGACGGAACAGGTGGCATCACTGACACTTACATCGCCTCACGGAGCCGTCATTTCATACCACAACGACTGGCAGGGAATTGCAATACAGGCAGTGGCAAGAACGGATGGCAAGTATTACATTCTACAGGGTGATCATTTCGAAGTTTCCCAGCAGGATAAGGAGAAAGTTACGATTTTCAATGGTTATGCAACCATGCTTGCAAAGAACAAGGGATTTTATGTTCCGGGTTTCGATTCAATATTGCTCATAGGGGCGCTGGTTTCAATAGTGTTGATGATGAGGCGGAAGAGGCAGTGAACCAACTAACTATATAAACGAAGAACAGATACATTTTTGCATGAGGAAGATGCGTAAAGTTGTATTCCTGTTGTTGGCTATTATATTCTTAATGTTTTCCATGCCTTTACAGGAACCGGCAAGGGCAGGAATTATCCCATGGGATGAATGGTCAAATTTCTGGTGGAACGTGCAGGTAGAGCCGGTGGGTGATTCCACTGCAACTGTAGAGCCTCTGGGACAGTACAAATTTCATTTCAAATTCTGGAACGGGGGAGTTGTAAATAGTCCTTCAAAGATTCCTTTGCGTTATTATCTTAGAATTACCAACATAAGCGGTGAGGGATGGAATGCATATGTAAATCCCACGTTTATTTATCTTGGCCAGGATGAGTCATACAATGCCACTGTATCTGTAACAGCAAGTGTGAAACCATCATATATTGCGAATATAACATGCGAGATTGCAATGCACGTGAAATTAACGGATTTCATAAAATATGGGAGTATAACTTTTCAGGTTCGTTCGCAGCCGTACCGCTGGCTGGGTGTTGATATACCGAACCCTGTTGTGGAAGGGAAGCAGGAGCATGTTTATACGATTCCAATCAATATAGAAAATAACGGAAATTATGATGATGAATATCTTATTTCCGTGCCATATGCCCCGTCTAACTGGTTGTATGCTCTCTCGGAGCAGAAGGTATATCTCTTCCCTGGCGAGAGTGCCCGGGTAAATCTGACATTTTATATTCCTCACGAGAGGCTTTACATCCAGTATGAGAATTATCTAATGCAGGTGAGGGTGCAATCGGTAAATGACCCGGGATACTACATAACAAGGCCTGTTGTCGTGAGTTTGAGCGGCTTACACATGACTGTGGGGCAGCTTGCCGTTTTTGCTTCTATTATGCCGTCTATCACTTTGCTGGTCGCTCTGGGCATTTCATTGACACATTTGAACAATCCCTGTCGTTGCATCCCGAAGCCGTGGAAGGAAAAGCAGGAGAGAGCCCGTCTCTCAAAGCTTGTACAGGGAGATGCATTAAAAGAGAAGAAGATGATGAAAGAGGAATGGAAATCAGCGTTTTACTATTGCAAGGGTGAAGCGGAGAGAAAACGGAAGTTGAAGCACCTCTTGGACAAAAAAGCAAGGAGTCAGAGGGCTCTGGAGAGGGAGATAATCGGGGAGTGGAAAAAAGCCTGGACGATGCCCTACCAGGAATGGAAGAGGCAAACCGAAGAGCTCAGGGATGAATACGAGGTACGGAAGAGGAAACTTCTTTCCGGATGGAGGGAAGTAAATACCAGGATAAAAAGGACTGACAGAGAGATGGGTTGTCAGATTCCACTTATACCGAAGCTCGAGATGCCCCCGTTAAAGATGATTCCCGAGCCCGGCAAATTGCCGAAACCCCGCATACCGAAGTACGAAGTGAACAGCAGGCGACTTAAACTTGTAGGACCTGACAAGATTTTGCTGGAGAGAATCATGATGCCTCTAAAGAGGGGCAAAAATATTGCGAGGATGGAGAGCGATAAGATAAGGAGTATGGGGACTGGACGGAAAGAAAAGTTAAGGCTGGCATTTGCCGCACTGGGTAAAAAATTGGATGTCGAGGTGGCAAGGGCAAATAGTAAAATCAGAATCGAGAGAGAAAGGGCAACGGGAAGCAGAAAAATTATGGAGCAGAGGAGGACGGAGGAGGGAAAAAGGAGGGAGAGGCGTAGGATTGAAGAGGATAAAAGAAAAAGGGAAAAACTGGTGAGAAAGAAGGCAGAATTAAAGAAAAGATTTGGGAAAAAGAAGAATTGAAAATGGGAAATTTCAGATATAAGGAGTTAGGCGAAATTACTGTTAGTTTAAGGAGAAGATAAACATGACTACAAAACCAGTTGTAATTAAGTTCTTTGCTCCTGTCATTGATGTCACAATTAATGCTCTAATGGCTGCTATTGATCAGAAAATGAAGCAAGGGATAACAGATTTTATAATCCTAATTTCATCACCTGGTGGCTCAGTTTTTCACGGTTTAAGCGCATACAATTATTTGAAAGGATTACCTGCCACAATAACTACGCATAATTTCGGTAGTGTGGACTCAATAGGTGTTGTTCTATATTGTGGTGGTTCAAAAAGGCTATCAGTACCTCAGGCAAGATTCTTACTTCATGGTGTTAGTACCAACTTTGAACAGAAGACAAGCTTAGAAGAAAAGCAATTAGAAGAGAGATTGAAAGGATTAAGAATCGACATTGAGAATATCGCAAAAGTAATTGCAGCAAATACGGGTAAAAGCGTGGAAGCCGTGACGGATGCGATGCTTGAACGGACAACATTGAATCCTGAAGAAGCACAATCTTGGGGTCTTGTGAACGAAATTAAATCAGATCTCTTTGAAGCGGGTAGCGAAGTGATTTCGATTCAATTTCAACAACCACAAAAACCGTAACGTTGCCTATCAGTGCATATTCGGCTTTGTTCCTTCGGAAACTTCTCATATCCGTTACACGTTATCCGAAATTGCAACTTTATTGAATAAGGAATAGATTGGTAGGTGGAAGTCCTCCAGCCTCTCAATATTCAATACCTGATGATGTGATGATGAAATAGATGTGTAACTATGCCATGAGACCGTTAATAACTTATATTGCCGTTACATTACATTTCTGATATTATGATAGAGAAGAAGATGCTATCCATACTCGTTCTTTTTGTATTGGTAGTGCCTGTTGGAATTACGACCAATTTTTTCAATGCCGGTGAGGGAAAAGAATCCAGTACTGTCTATGGCGAATTTCATCAAGCGGGTAGTGCATTCGTTCCACCTGACAACATCACCGTGGTGGTGGACGTTATGCGTCTTCGTGCCATGACGCTTTGTGACGACAACCCCGGATTTTATTTCAAGATATTCATAAACGGCGAGAATTCCATGTGGATGGACCAAGTTGTCAATGGCAAGGACATATGGTTTGAGTGGCCCACTGCTGCCGCGACAATCCCGTACGATGTCAATAAAACCGTTATCATACAGATAGAGGTATTGGAAGAACGCAGGGGGCAGGATGCTCAGTGCGATATAAGCAAGGAGAAGGGTCCGTATGAGGGCGGGAAAACCGTTACCCTTTTCTATGATATGAAAAGAGGAGAGTGGACAGGTGACGATTATCTCAAGGATGGAAACGGATACGGCCATTGCTCCGGTTTTGAGGACGGGAGCGAGGACGAGAATGACTGCGAGATATGGTTCGATGTTTATCAATGGGGTGAAGATGGGTGGTGGGGCGATGAAGACCGTTTGACTTACTGGGAAAAAGTCCATGTTTACAAACTAAACGGCTCGGAGAATTATGGTAGAGAGGATTTCAACGGCGACGGCATACCAATGTATTGGGAGGACAAATACGGATTTGACCCGTTTGCCGAAAGCAATGTCTCGCAGCAGGATCCTGACAAGGACGGGTTGACAAATTTCGAAGAGTGTAAAACATCTCAGTGGCTTTCAGACCCGTTTGCCCAAGATGTATTCGTGGAAGTGGATGGCATGCAGGCCAAACATTCATGGCAGGATCCATATATGTTGCCCAAGGAGTCTCAAAATCTGATATGCAATCCGTTTGCCAGGCATAACATCACGCTTCACATAGACGACGGCATCATGTGCGGCGGCGGGGATTTGATTCCGTATGACGACGGTATGAGCAGCAAGGATTTGATGGCTGCCCGGTACAAGTATTTCCTCAATGAAGATGAGAATAACTGGAAAAGGGGAGTTTTCCATTGTGCCATCGTATGTAACCAGATGGAGTGGTACGGCCGACCGGCGGGCGGGAGAATGTTCTACACAGACAGCCATTGTGTTGGCGGGCAGTATGTTCGGAACTGGGCATGGGCATTCTATCTGCAGGGAAGCAGCTATTACAAGGCATTTGCAAGCGTGTTCATGCATGAACTTGGTCACACTCTTGGCTTGCTCGGTTTTGAAGGTATAGACAATGAAAATAGCAGATTTCTATGGTATAAAGAGTACTGGGATTGGGGCACGTACAGAAGCTGTATGAACTACCGCTATGTGTACAAACTGGTAGATTATTCAAGCGGTGATGATGATGACTATGATCAGGATGACTGGGCCGCGCTTGACTTGACCCGCTTCACTGGAGAGGGTTGGTGAGCAGTTTCATGAAGGTGCAAATATTTTCTTTTGTTCTCCTTCTTTTTTTTCTCAGCTCATTCTCTGGCTGCCTGAGTGATAGTGATAGAGATAATGACGGGCTGTACGACAGTGTAGAGGAGAAGGGATGGGATATTGGTGTAACCTATGTAGGTGAAGATTTAAGCAAGGCAGTTCATGTCACGTCCAGTACCCATAAAAAAGATACAGATGGCGATGGGTTGACCGATTATCAGGAGTGGTCATCCTCTGTCGGCGGATGCGTAACAAATCCCAGAGAAAAAGACTCAGATGGCGATGGGTTGACCGATTACGAGGAGATAATAGTATATGGAACAGACCCTCTGCACTGGGCGGATGATATAGACAAGGACAATGTATGGTGGAACGGCGATTATGAGGAGATAGAGTATTACCGGGGCAGGGGAATCGATGATGCCACTATAAGGCAATTTTTAAACAATTCGGATGTTGACGGAGACGGTATCAAAGACGGGAATGACATCGATCCTCTTAGCGACCTTGAAGTCAGGATAACAATAGAAGGTGTAAAAGTAACCTCTGATATGGATGATAATGATGATCTGCTAGAAACAGTCTTTGACATTGTAACGGACGGGGAATCGAA
Organism: uncultured Thermoplasmatales archaeon; assembly: GCA_964606745.1. GTDB lineage: Archaea > Thermoplasmatota > E2 > UBA202 > DSCA01 > VBQP01. The sequence continues at coordinate 39,225 of CAZSHJ010000002.1, forward strand.
CTCCTCGACAATGATATATGTCCCTGTGGGGGTTAACTATTCTGTAAATATGAGTTTTAATGTCGATTTGAATGATATGGGCATTCCCGGGGAGTACAACAACAGCATATCCCTTGATGTCATAGATGAAGATAAGGGTCTGGAACGCAAGCCGCTGGACGTAGATGGTTTTCCCGGCATGGACGTGGTAAAAATTGTCCCTTCAGGCGGGTATGCAAGAAATGATTTCAACATCAACTCGGACTGCAGGCATTATCATTTGAGTGGTACGGACGGTGAGATTTGGTTCAGCATAGAAGATGTCAGCACCCCGTGGTCTTAAATTGTCTTAAACTATTTAATCTTCGGTGACCTGCTTTAGAACAAAATTCATCTTATAAAATCCAAGCGAGAAAACCCAGACCTTTAGGTCTGGGATGAATCGCCTGGAAAATTATAAAACGCCGATAGGCGTTTTCTTCCCCTTGAGGGGAAAGCCACGCAATTTATTGCGTGGAAGGGGTGACCCGGTCAAGAATTTTTTATCCGGTTTCCATGAGGTTCTAAGTGGCATTATTCATTTTCTATCTTTTTTTTATTAACTCATCAACTCCTTCAGTTTTCCTTCCTCGATTGCCGTCTTTATCTCCATGGATATCCTCCTTCCGGTGGAAACTCGCCTTCTCCATAACGTATTGCCGTATGGGTGCCCCACGGACATGTGGACATTCGTTCCGCCGCCTATGCGTGGCGCCACGTCATAAATGTAAAAGTGCAGGTCTTTATCGAGACACGTCTGGAGGCAGAATGGTCCAATTACACCGTAGTCATAGTGTTTCTGCGTTGCCTTCACGTATCTCTCCCCGAGTTCAAATACCTTTTCAAGCTGTGATTCCCTGAGCGTTGCGGAGTTGTGGCCGCACACCGTGTATTCAGGAATCTGTTGTTTCTCGGGCAGGCTCAACTGTTGCTGGGCAGGAAGGCGGACATGCCCGTCCAAGCTGCTCTCGAATCTCCAGTCAATTCCAAGTAGTTCGAGTTCTTTGCTTATGGGGGAGTAGAAGAAATCGAAATTGAATACTGGCCCTATGATATATCTCTCTATCCTGCCTCTTTCCAGATCTTCCTCGGTTATCACCCCCTGCTGGAGCAGTTGTCCAGATTTTTCCATGTATTCGCTGTATGACGAGCAGGTGAAGAAGCCCCGCTCCAGTTTTTTTACCGCATGATGGAGCTTGACTATGCACAACTCATCTATATTTCTTGGGTCATCTATCTTTTCCGGGAAGGGCATTCCCTCTCTCTCCAAGAGCCAGTAGTAATCTCTCTCCTCCGTCCTCTCCTCGGTGCGCAGTAAATTCCTGGAGCCGAACATGGGCACACGAAAATTTTCCTCTATCTCATCAAGTTTGCAATACGATGTGAATGACCGGTTTGGAATAAAAATCACATTTTCCTCAATCAGCCTTTCCTGATTTTTCTCAAGCAAAATCTCGTTGAATTTTTCAAACACCCATGTTTCATCGACGCATCCCCTCCATACCGTCCCGTCCTTCCTGTGGGCTTTGAAATATTGCGAATATGTTTTCTCCCTGCCTTTCTGGCATACAGCAAGTGTTTTAAATCCCTCGTCAACAGCCCCGTCAAAGGTGTCGAGAGCGGAGTGGGACGCCACAGCCCCTATTTTTATGTTGTCAGTGTCATATTCATCAAGCGTCTCCAATATCTTGCTTCTATCAATCATTTTATCGCCAATAGTGAATGCCAGACGGGTTTTTAAATTATGCAACCTGCCTCACACTTGCAACCGGATAGAGTGCTGCCATCATCACACCGAGAACAACAAGTGCAATACCGACCCCGTATAAATCGGCTGTATATCCTATCAATGGGGCAAGTATGGCAGCAACAAGAGTTTTCATCAGCGATTCAATACTCAGTCCCGAAGCCATAGTCTCGCTGGATATCCGGTTGCTTATGTAGCTCACATTCATCGGTCTGCGGACATTTTTGAGCAAATACAATGCAATAAAAAGGGATATCAATACCATGATAATGAAGTTAATTCCCGTTCGTTCCATGGCTAAAAGAAAAATTCCCGTCATAGATGTGATTAGTATCCCTCCGGCGAGCGTTGCATTTATGGCAAGGGATAGATTGCCTGTTCTCTTAATCAGCTTGTAGGAATTCTTCGATGCAAGGCTGGTGAGCAGATATATGAAGAAATATGTTATGCCCACCACGACTGCAGTTCTTTCTTTCCCGGTCAGAAAGAGCATCACCGGCAGGGAAATTGCAAATGACTTGAGTATCGGCTGGAGATAATTTTTGGATACCTCGAAGGACCCATCGAAAAGTGACGAATTTGCCATGCCCCTCAGGGCATTCCTGTTTCTTAACATCCCGGCAAATGCCTTCAGCGTTCCACGCATCTGTTTGCCCATGCCAGTCCTGTTCCTGTTATGCATCCCGTCCAGTTCTGCTGGGTAAGTCCCGACATTCAATATGTCTATGCCATAAGGAATTATCGCTATGAGAAAAATTATTGCATAGTTTCCGGTGTGGAACACTATGGCTGCGGCTATGAGAGAGTTGACGGCGGAACCGAATTGGGATGCTGCCCTTGTATGTCCATAGTATTCCACTTTTTTACCCTGCATGCTGTTTATCTGGAGATATTCCATTATCATTGCTTTGTGCGTTCCCGTCCTGAAAGCGTCTCCGAGTGCATAAAGAATCATTGCCATGGCAAAGATGTAGAAGTCCCTGAAGATGAAGAATAGGGCAAATGACATGATGTATGACAAAAAAGACATAACCATGGACCTTTTCCTTCCGAATGAGTCGGCATATATTCCGGTAGGTAGTTCAAGAACGGTCGTGGACATCATGCGTATTGATATAAGAACGCCTATCATGGCATAGGAAAGGCCGATTGATAGGAAGTAAAGAATGATGAAGGGTTCGTAAAATTTGAGGTTTTTTAGGAAACCGTACAAAGCAAATCTGTAGAACATGCGGTCACGGTATATTTCGTTCACAACAATGAATGACTTTTAGGATATATAGAAATGTCCGATGTACAAAAAGTTGGGAGGCGGGTTCTCCATATTGGGATAAAAAATTAATCAAAATGGAGAACCCAATTAGTAAAGCAATTCCGATATATATTGTTTACGCTATGATGCGGTTATCATGTTTTTTTGAGAATACTAAATAATATTCCGCAAGTTTTAAATTTAGCAGATTGTTAGCAAAGTGGTAAAATGAGCAAACCTATAGGTGTCAGAATCGATGAAAGACAGGAGGAGGTATGGCAAACTTTCAAAAATTTCGTCGAAAAAAAATATGGGAAGAAACATACCGTCCTTGGAAATGAACTGATAAAGGCATTGCAGATATATCTTGAACTGAACGTAAAATCGGAGAGAAAAAAACTCGGTAGGGTGGAAACGCAGTTCATCACCCAGAGGGCAGGGGATATCGAGATAAAATCAATAAGGGAGACTTCATACGATTTGCTTAATTCCATGATGGCAGCGAGGGGATATATCGGCAACCTCGAATCTACCTATCTGGAGAGGGGCAAGCCAATTCCCGTTGAAGAGTGGGGAAAAATAAACAAAGTAAAGCAGCAGCTGTCGCATGCACAGGCAATTCTCCAAGAGAGAATAGAAAACATAGGTTAAATTGAAAAAACTCGGTTTTATTGTAAACCCGATTGCAGGTATGGGCGGATGTGTTGGTTTGAAGGGCACCGATGGCGTGGTGGAGGAGGCAGTAAGGAGAGGGGCAAAGCCCGTGGCTCCTGAAAGGGCAAATTTTTTTTTATCGTGTCTCAGAAAAGATTTCGAGATTTATACATGTTCGTTTCCCATGGGCAAGGATGTTTTGAAAGAATGTAATATGAACGCATCGGTTGTCTGTACGCCTTCTTCACCCACAACGGCGGATGATACAAAAAATGCGGTTGCAAATATGAAGCACGTTGATCTAATTCTATTTGTCGGGGGTGACGGTACTGCAAGGGATGTTATGGAAACGGTTGGCACAGACATGCCTGTACTCGGCATACCATCCGGCGTGAAAATGTACTCTGCTGTCTTTGCCCAGACCCCCCGCCACGCCGCCGAGATAGTGAATGAGTTTGCGGATGGTTTGCCGCTGGAGGAAAGGGAGGTTGTGGATATAGACGAGGAGTTATTCAGGAAGGGTAAACTTGGTGTGTCCGTGAAGGGATATTGCCTCACGCCCGTGCATGAAAGGGTGCAATCGTCAAAGGGATTTTTTTCGGGAGGGACAGCGGCAAAGAAAATTATTGCTATGCACGTTGCTGAAAAAATGGATGAAGAAACGATATGCATCATCGGCGGCGGTAGCACAACATGGGAGTTGAAGAAAGCCATCGGGATAGACGGTTCGATTCTAGGCGTGGATGTGGTAAGGGGAAATAAATTGCTGTGCAGGGATGCGGCGGAGGCGGATATTAAGAAATTGCTGTGCGGGAGAAATAGAATTATTGTTAGCCCCCTCGGCGGATATGGATTTATATTCGGCAGGGGGAACGAGCAGATAAGCCCCGAAATATTGAGTGCCGTAGGAAAAGAAAATATAGTTGTTATCTCTACACCGGAAAAACTGGCGACTCTTCGTTCCCTCAAAGTCGATACGGGAGATGATGCCCTGGATAGAAATTTAAAGGGATATATCAGGGTTATTACGGGATACGGAGAAAGCAAGTTGATGCGGGTAGAATAAATTTATCTGCCCTAAACTGCATTTTAATTTGTTTATGACACAATTAAAGTAATTTGAACAATAACATATGACGTATGACGCATTAACTGCCATATTTGTCGGGCTTGGCAAAAAGCAATACCCAGAATGGGTCTCTATCTCTGAGGGGCGGAATGCCCCTATTATTTTTCATTTGTTGAGTTTTGAAGGTGCCGTAAGCTAGGTATTATTGATGATTTGAGTGAATCGGAATAAAATGATACTGAGCATAAAGTGCACACAAATCTCTTACATCCATTCCATGACCCTCATATCAAAAGAAATACTTGCTACATGTTAGCGTGGTAATGTAAACCAAACTATTAAATATTATTTTTTTATTTTCTTTATTGGTTGGGAGAAGTGAAGCCGTGGTTTAGTTAGTAGTAGTCTGGCTTTTTCTGGCAAAATATACAAAAAAGAGGAGGAGAAAAAAATGAAAAAGATAGGCAAGATTATGATGTGTCTGCTGGTAGCAGCAGTTTTTGTGGTGCCTCTTATACCACTGGAAAATATGGTGGAAGCTAATAATAGTACAGATTATAAATTGTTAATAATCGGTCCAGACGAATTCGCAGATGAAATGATTATGTTAAGGGATCATAAGGATTCCATTGGTATACCAGCCCTAGTGGTTGGCTTGAAACAAATAGATACTATGTGGGGTAATGCTGGTGTTGATGAACCTGAGCAAATTAAAAAATGTATTGAACATTATGAGAAAGAATTTGACATTGAATATGTTTTGCTAGTCGGTGATTGTGATAAATTCCCTGTGAGATATACTGCCAGCTGCGTTGACTATGCTGATGAACCCGTTGAAATTTTATTTGCAAATACTGATTTGTATTACGCTGATTTATATTATGATTCATGGCTCAAACTTTTTGATGATTGGAATTCCAGGAAACAAGGTATTCACATGCAATATTTTGGTGAAGTTTATAAAAAAGATCCAATAAATTATGATAACTTTGATGGGTTTCCCGATATTGCCGTGGGCAGAATTCCTGCATCAACAGCCAATGAAGTAGAAACATACGTAAAGAAAGTTATCAACTATGAGCTTAATTATCCCACCAGCAAAAACGTGTTTATAGCCGAAAAGGATGGAGTTGAATCAACTCAGGAAAGCCTTGACCATGCAAAGGATTTGGCAGAACATTTTAAAAAGAATGGTTTCCTCCCAGAAGTTTACTACTTCGGCGAATTAGAAAAATACAATACTGCTGATAAAATTGTGGCATCAAATCAAAGGGCTCCTTTGATTAATGGTTATCTATCTATGTCCCTGTTTGCGAGTTTTTGGGGACACGCTTCACCAACAGGATGGAGTTGGTATGATCATCCAGATCTAAACACGCTGAGCAATAAAGATAATTTACCCATCATATTTTCTAATGGATGTGACATAGCTCGATTTGCCCCAAAAGAAGGGGAGCCATATATAGGTATTAATGGAGACGAATGGTGGAGAACTGGTCAGCTTGTGATGTATTATGATTATGATGATCATTCGAATTTGATTACCATACATAGTGATGAAAAATATGATAGCACAAAAACTACAGAAATACGATTAGCACAAGGGGATATAGTTGACTCGAATGACAACCAGCAAGAAGCAGTATATGTTGTTGAGACATACGAGGAAGATATACATAAAGTGGCATTAATGGTTTACCATCATGGATCAAAATTCGAACGCCAAGGTTTTTATCTTAAAAGATTTGAAAATGCATATAATCCAGATGTTGCCACTGGTAATTTTGATACTGATCCAGAAGATGAGGTTGCTGTTACTTATGAATATGGTAACGGAAACGTCATCATTTCGTTTTATGATTTAGTTGATGCATATGCTAAAACAACTGGGAAAAAGTATCAAACATTTAGTTGTGTTGGATCCATATTGTTAAATGATTGTTCACATCCACGTGTTACCACAGGGGATTTTACCTCAGATTCTTCTCAGGATGAACTTGTTGTTTCGGTGATAGATGGTAATGGAAAGCTTGCTATCTTTACATATGAAATTAATAAGGTTCATGGGATTGAGTATGCATATCGTCGGATAAGTGATATCAGACTTGATATTACATGGAGAGAATATCTTCCTGAAGATACTTTTGTTCCAATGGTTGCAGCAGGAAATCTAGATTCTGGAGACCCTAAAGATGAAATAGTTACAACCTTTATTGATGAACAGGAGAGATTAGCTGTTCTCGCATTCGATTTCCTGGGGCCCAATAATATAGTTAGAATTGGCGATATTCGACTTGAAGATGCACAGAATGCCGATGTTACAATGGGAGATTTTAATAATGATCAAGTTGATGACATTGTGGTAACCTTCGAAGATGGACTTGGGAGGGTAGGTATTCACGTATATAATTATAATAATGCACAACCCTCAATTGATAAAAGGTTACAAGAAAGTGGTGATGTTCGACTCAATGATGCCTCCAATCCAACGGTTTCCGTGGGTAATTTCGATTCAGATTCCTCTAAAGAAATAGCTGTTTTTATGATAGATGGCTCGACTCAGGGTGCTGTTTTTGTGTACGACTATGTTGGAATAAATAATCTTAAACGGTTAAGTTCTTTTAGGGAAAAGCAGACAATAAACCCTTTTATACCCTTGGATATTGTGTGCGGTAATTTTGATCATGAAATAAATATCGATGAAATTGTTACCTATTTTTATCGTTCTGCACATATTCTACCAAATCCTCCTGTTTCTGTTCAGCCTTCAAAATTTGATGTTGAATCAATGGCGGAAGATTTTCTTGTCAAAAGCAATAATGGGGCAATAGTATTTATAGGCTCTAACACGGGCGCTCAAGAATACGCTACAGACCTTGGCGATCTTTTTTTTGAGGCCTACCTTGACAAAGCCATCGATGTTGTTGGCGATATGTGGAATTATGCGGTTGCTGAGTACTATAAGGTCCACGATCCTGCAACTATTAAACAGGTAGAAAATTGTTTGGAAGATCCTAATAAAGTATGTTATTATAAATGTACTGAGTTATATCAACCAGCGAAATTACATTTTTTTGGTGATCCATCGATAGTGGTGGGGGGATTAACGCAAAATTCTGGATCAACGCAAAATACCGAATTATTTATAACTCATGATACAACAATGGCTCCTATTGAATACAACAACGTTACCATAAAAATAATGAATTCTGATATTGTTTTAGATTGCAATGGTGCAACAATTCAGGGAAGAGGCACAGGCTCTGCAATTGAAATATCAAAGGGAATTAATGATGTTACAATCAAGAATGGCATCATAAAGAATTATAATTACGGAATTCATTGTTCTTCCAATAACAACAAAATACTGAATAATCTTATTACCTCAAACAAATATGGTCTCAACCTCAATAGCTGTGAAGCAAATAAAATTGAGAATAACTCTGTGACTTATAATGAGTATGGTATGGGTCTATATGATTCTTCAGGTAATTCAATGGTAAACAACATATTGGCTGATAATACCGAAGAAGACATATATTTATCTAATTCTCCAGATAACACCATATTTAATAATGCTCAATATAAATCGCCGATAGCGAGCTTTGAGTATTCGCCGAAATCGCCAGTTGAAGTCAACACAACGGTGTTCTTTACTGATACATCTGTTGATACTGATGGGATTATCGAAGATTGCACATGGTATTTTGAGGATGGGACGGTCGTCTATGAAACGGCAACTAGTTATACTTTTACCGAGGCTGGGGAACATTCTGTAACTGTTACGGTTACTGATGATGACGGAGCAACAGCTAGGTATACTGCAACAATCGAGGTGACGAAGGAAGATGTAGATGATAATACGCCCGGGTTTACACTCTTGCTGTGTATTGCAGCAATTTTCATCATTATACAGCAAAAGAAGAAGGGAGGTAAAAAATGAAAATTAAAAGAATCAAAGACAAATCCGTGCTAATAAAGAAAAAACTGCCGAATGTTATTATCTTTTTTTTGTTGCTTTGCTCCGTATGTACTATTTCGGGGTGCCTTGAAACTACAACGGAGATTGTGAACATCATGGAGCTTAAAGGCCCTGATTGGCAAGACTATATCGATAAAGAAGTTACTGTTGAAGGTATTTTCGTTAAAGACCCTCTTCCTATGTTGGTAACTACTCTGGATATAATGAAGACCAATCTCGAATTGCCTGACGAACACTTCATACGTTTATCGGGTGTACCAATTCAAGAAATAACACCAGAAAAGTATGGGGGCAGAGAACTGCGAGTTAAAGGTGTGATTAAGGTAATTGGTAACGATAATGATACCCACGTTAATTTAACAAAGTCATTAATGGGATTAGACGTTGTTTCGTTTGAGTCCATCAGACTAGTGGACGAATATAATCCGGAGATACAGTCAATTGAAATACATCCTGATTCTCATTTTTCTCAGGCAGATAGATATGCCATACTATTTAGCGGTGGTGGAAAGCACACTTCAAATCATGTACGGTACTGGAATGATTTAAAATTTATGTATAGTACGTTGGTAAATGAATATAAGTACTCAGAAGATTTGATAGTGGTTCTCTATGCTGATGGGACTGGCCGCGATAGTCAAATTCCGGTACATTATGCAGCAACACAAACAAATCTAGAAACTGTTTTTGGGTTACTACGGGAAAGTTCAACGACTGAAGATCAAATATTTTTTTATACAACGGACCATGGGGGCGGGTTCTGTAAGAATGGAATAATTAGCATGGGCAAAGTATACTATATATGTGGCGGTCGCCATGATTCAGATGGGGATGAAGGAATAACGGACACTATTTCCGAATCAGCATATAATCTAGATCTCAATGATGACGGATTAATTTCGGGTAGTGTTTCCTGGGATGAAGAACTACGCAGTTGGGGGGGCCACATTATCGATGATTCTTTTGACGGTATGCTTGCCAATTTAAACTATAATAAAATGATTATTGTTATGGAGCAGTGTTTCAGCGGAGGTCTTATTGCTGATATGGCACGGAGTGGTAATAACAGAATCATCATGTCGGCTGCTGGTGAATACGAGCCATCGGAGGCAATGCCACCAGATTATAACTACAACGAGTTCGTCTACTATTTTACTTGTGCCGTTAATAGAGAAACACCTGCTGGATTATCGGTAAACGCTGATTATGACGGCGATGGTGACATTTCAATGGTTGAGGCTTTCAACTATGCGAGAAACCATAACACGCGTTCAGAGACACCATGGTACGAGGATAGCGGTGATGGTGTTCCCCATTCTGGAGAAATGCCATCTCAGGGTGAAGGACTCTTAGGAAGCGATACAACATTGTAATGACAACTATCTATTTGCTTGGTTACATTTAACTAACCTGTTATAACCTGTGTTGATTCCAACTATGTTCATGTGTGTAGTATAGCTTAGCTATTTGGAAAGGTAGCAATCAACTATATTTTTATAGTAATATCTGATATATCTTGAGCGCTGTCAGGAGGTGTAAAATATGGATAAAGAAAAAAATAATGTAGGTTTTGTGAAAATGTTGGCAATAGCAGCAGTTATAATAAGCCTAATTGCTCTTGCTGTTGGGGGGTACGCTACGACCGGCGAAGGTTTGCAAGGCCCAGCTGGACCACAGGGACCGCAGGGCGAAATGGGACCTGCACCCGAGCATGAATGGTCGGGCAGCCAACTTCGCTTCAAAAACCCTGACGGAACTTGGGGGACATTTACAGAACTTATTGGGCCACAAGGACCGCAAGGTGAGCAAGGTCCACAGGGTCCAGCGGGGGAAGGGGATGGTCATTCACTTGATGCAGTTGATGGCTCTCATTTGGATGTGGTTTATGTCAATAATCAGGGCAATGTCGGGATTGGAACAATGAGCCCAAGTGCAGAGCTTGACATAACTGGAGATGCCCAGGTAAGCGGCGACTACAAATATACAACGGCGAAAACCTACTATCTGAATATCCCACCAATTGCCTTTCATGCTACTGATAGAAATATTAATGTTGATGATGAAAGTTTCGATCTACAGTGGGAATATAATGGATACATTCGTGGCGATGGTTCCAGCTCTAGTCCTTTTGATGTGGAACTTTGGAGCCCCGTTTACTTACCGGATGGTGCCACTATAACAAATGTAACAATCTATTATCAAGATTACGATGCTAGTTACAGTTTGGAAATACGTATGACATTATATGCAAGGATTCATTCTGATATGGGTCATAGGGCAATTGTGGATATTGGACCTATTATCACGGGGCTTGCGCCTGGCTTGGAAAAATCCCATAATAATACACCAAGCCAGGAATATAATAAAATAAACAACCAACTCTATCACTATTACATCCGGCTGTATTTCGAGGCGGGTGATATTAACAACGACGGCTTAGCATTCAACGGCTGTCTCATCGAATATACCATGGACACCATCGCACCCTAACAATGCATATCTCTCTTTTCCCTGTTTTCACAGGTTGTAGCATAGGGTAGGATTTTATGTTATCCATGGTGTTATTTAGTCCTAATACCCTACAGCTTTTTTCTGGCATGATATATGCATTAACCTACTACTCCGGCATTTCCAAAACCATGAAGGAAAAATCACCTGTATCAGTCGTGAGCTTGTTTCCAACTGAATCATAGAGAGCTATCCCCAGAAGATCGCCGTGACTTCCGTAACAACCATAGCCGTCATCCATAGTAGTTATCAACTTGATTTTTCATATCATATGCAAAACTTTTTGCATTTTCAAAATATCTCTCTGGTTGGGTCTGCTCTCCTCCGCCTTGCAGAATGGTCTTACCTTTATCACCGCGTTATAATATGCCTTCAGTCCCCTGCAGTTAAAGCTTCCAAGTATGGAGAAACCTTTTTCTGTCAATCGTTTGGTCAATGCTTTGTCGAAGTTATTAATCAGTGGAAGTTTTTTGCTTCTGCTTGTGGAAAAAATAAATGTCTTCATTTCTTTAGCATCCAGACCGTCAACGAATTTCAGCAGACTTTTATGGTGCTTACCGTAATATATTCCCGAGCCGAAACCTATCAAATCATAATCCTTAATATCACCCGGGCTTTTCTCACTTGTTTTGTGAATCTCTGCATAAAGTGTTTCTGACATCGCCCTTGCAATTTTCTAGGTATTTCCATGATGCACGGGCATATAAAACAATCATGGTCTGAGTACAATATGTTTTCTGTTTTTCCCTTTATTCACTTCTTCGATTATTTCATCTATCTTGCCCTGTATAATGCCAACGGCATCTATTATTGAATCTGTTCTGACAATAACACATGCAAATTTATTCAGCATTCTTGTGATGTTTGGCCCAAATCTTCTGCCTGCAAGAACATCAACCTCGTACAGAGAATTGGCAGTGGCTCTGGCTTTTTTTGGATCGCCCCCTTTTATTGACTCGTTCTCCTCAATTTTTACGTTTTCCCTTTCTTCTATCATTTCCGCCTTTCCATTGTGGAATCTGTAGATATGGAAAAACTTTGCAGAGCCAAAGTGGTCATCTTTAAGATCATTTCCATTGTCGGTACCAAATGCAATAATCAACGTTTTATCTTTCCGAAAGTTTAGCACAACTCCATCTTCATAATTTCCATCGTGCATAAGTCTTTTAAGGTATTTCCTCTCAAAATGGAAATTAGAATTTTTTATCTCCTCCACGATATCCTCAACACCCATATCCGATAGATTCCATAAGGGCTGGTCTGATCTATTATGTTTTGGATAAACCGAGAGGATACCACCAATTTTTAAAATCCTGCAGATTTCCTTGTACAGTTCTTTTCTTTGTTTTCTGTCCATGTAATGCAAAATGTCGTAAAGCAGGACAGCGTCAATAGATTTGTTTTCCAGATTTATTTTTAAATCTTCCGATATTTCTAATGAAACTATATTCTCCAACCCTTTTGATTCTGCTGTCTTTAACAATTCGTTTATTGAGTTTCTGTCTCTGTCTGCAGCGTAAACCTTGCCTTCTTTTCCGGTCACTCTGGCAGCAGGGATTGTATATGTACCATTTCCACACCCAAAATCCAGTACACTCTGTCTTTCTTTAATTCCTATTTCCCTCAAAAATTTCTTTCCATCCTCTCTCAACCATTTTTTACTGTTTTCTTTCATGGTCTTTTAATTTACTTTGTCTCGGGATTAGACTTTCTTCTCTATGACCCTGCCGAGTCTTTTTATTCCCTCGGTTATATTTTCGTCTGATGGGTTTGAGAAATTCAGGCGCATTGAGTTCGAGCCGCCGCCGTCGACATAAAAAGCTCTCCCGTGCACGTATGCCACCTTCTCTTTCAGGGCGTCCTGGAACATTTCCTTGGTGTCGATATGCTCCGGCAGTGTTGCCCACAAAAACATTCCGCCGTGCGGATGCGTCCACTTGCATCCTTCCGGGAAGTACTGTTCAAGGGCATCAAGCATGAGATCGCGTTTCCTCTTGTACATCTCTATTATGCGCGGGATATGTCGATCCATGAACCCATCTCTTATGAAACGGTAGGCAATTGACTGGGTGAACGTCGGGGTGCACAAATCCACCGACTGCTTTGCAATAATCATCTTCTCCGTCACTGCTTTCGGGGCAACGACATATGCAAGACGGAAGCCTGGGGCAAGAATCTTGGAGAATGTACCGAGGTATACGACGTTTTCATCATATGTCTTTATTGCTTTAATCGGTTTTCCATCGAAACGGAGCTTGCCATATGGATCGTCTTCAATGAGGATAATCTCATATTTCCCTGCGATTTCCGCAATTCTTTTTCTCCTCTCCTCGGGCATAACCACCCCTGCAGGGTTTTGAAATGTCGGTATGGTATAGATAATCTTTAATCTTTCTCCGTTTCTCTTGCTTTCCTTTATTTTTTCTTCCAGTTTATCCACGTCCATGCCGTTGTCATCCAATGGAATTCCAACCATTTTTGCCATGTATGAATGGAAGGCGTTTATTCCGCCGAGATAGGTGGGCAGCCCGAGAAATACCGTATCCCCTTCATTCAGGAAAATGCGACCTATCAAATCCAGTGCCTGCTGCGAGCCGACGGTAATGAGGACATTATCAGTATCTGCTTTGATACCGTCCTTTTTGACCATGGAAACTATTTCGTCTATCAGCTTTCTCCGGCCCGGGGTTGTTCCATACTGAAGGGCAATTTCTCCCTCCTCTCTGAGCATATCCTTCACAATTTTTTCAATGTCTTGTATCGGAAATGCACCAGGATTGGGCAGGCCGCCGCCGAAGGATATCACTCCAGGTATCTGTGAAACTTCCAGCAATTTTCTTATCTCGGAAGACCTCATCTTTCTTACAATATCAGAGTATAATCCTGTAATATTCATCGCATGGTAAATGCATGTTTTCCTTAAAGTTATTGCCTGACTATTGACAGCATTTATCATTCGTATATATGGCATCCATTATCTGATTTGATTCCTCAATCGTCAAATGTCGTTTTCTGAAGGGGCAAAATTAATTTAGCCGGTATTTCGGGATTAGGAAATATAATCACTCCCACCTTATCGTCTTCCTTGGTCTTTTCTACATATGCAACAGCATTTATTTTATGATTGAACAGAATATAGGTATTTTGAGGTGGGGCTGGTATGATTACACCTTTTTAATTTTAAACTCGCCATATCCCATGGGTGTAAATTCTAGATAATATCCTTCCTTTATATCGTGGAGTGAATGCTTTGAAAAACCCTCATTTCGCTAAATTCAGCGAAAAATCTTCTCTGTTGGATTGAGGAATTTTTTATTCATTTGCCACTTTTTCAAAGCGTTCAAAGCCCAAGCTGGCGTAATGTTTATATACCGCCTCTTGTATATACATTTCCCACAAAAATCCCACGAGATGAAGAAATGATTTCACTAGTAAGGTTGGACACTAGAGGACGGCTGGTAATACCTACTGAATTCCGAGAAATCCTCGGTCTTAAAGAAGGGGATGAAGTATTAATCAGCCTAGACACAAAAACAGATACAATAACAATTAGTCCGATTTATGAGGGACCAGATCGTCTGATAAAAATGGAAATTGAATTTGGTGATACGCCAGGGTGTTTGGCAAAAATCTCAAAGAAAATTGCTGACATGAAAATCGATTTAGTAATGACTGAATCAAAGAGTTCTCAGCGTAGGAGGAAAGCTCGATGGGATATTATCGCTGATATTTCAAAATGTTCATACTCAGTCAATCAAATTAAACAATTGCTGTTACAATCCGGTTTTGTGGAATCCATGAGCATTGTTAAGATGACTCATGGTTGTCTTCATTGCTGATTGTATTCAGGACTCTTTGAGATATACATTTTGTAAGGGGGTTGTTTTATGATAAAACTTGCCGTTCCAAATAAGGGAAGAATGTTTAAACCAACTGTAGAATTGCTTAGAAACTCGGGTTTCGAACCAAAAGATTTTGATGAAAGACGACTGTACGTTGAAACAAATTTTGGCGACATAAGCATACTTTTTGTTAGAACCGACGATATAGGACACTATGTTCAGTCAAATGTAGCAGATTTAGGTATAACTGGCTATGATATTGTTGTCGAAAAAAAATTTGCAGTAGAGAAACTACTTGATTTGAATTATGGTTTTTGTAAATTGGTGCTTGCTGGTCCAGAAAAAAAGAGCTTCAAAGATGGAATTAAAGTAGCTACAAAATATAAAAATATTACAAGAGAATACCTCAAGAAAAAAAGAATTCAAGCTGAACTCATTAGTTCATCAGGTGCAACAGAGGTCAAGCCGAAACTTGGTCTTGCTGATTTTATTGTTGATACCACTTCTACAGGCTCTACCCTTAAAATGAACGATCTCATTATATATGATATACTTTTGAAATCATCAAATGCTATTCTTATAGCAAATAAAAAAAGCGTAGTTGAAAAAAAGAAAGAAATCGCTGGCATAAAACTGGCAATTGAGAGTGTTGTTCTTGCAGAAAATAGAAACTACGTGATGTTTAACGTTTCCAAGGAAATCTTATCAAAGATAGTAGGTCAAATACCTTGTATGAAGGCGCCAACTATTGTAAAAACGAGCGATGAAAATACTGTTTCTATACAAACTGTTGTTCCCACAAATGATATCTCGAAGATGATAACCTGGTTGAAAAACTATGGTGCGACAGATATTATTGTCATGGACATTAAACGAGTTGTAATATAGGTGATTTTGATGATTAAAATCTATGAATTAAAGAAAATGGCCAATGATGAACGTTATTTTATCATGAGAAGATCAGGGTTAGACATTGAAGGTGTAAAAAACAAGGTGAATGCAATATTAGAAGATGTCAAACTCAATGGGGACAAGGCAATTCGAAAATATACAGAACGTTTTGACAGAGTAAAACAGGATGATTTCCGTGTATCAAAAGAGGAAGTCGACAGGGCTTGGAAAAAAATTGACAAGGTTCTTCTTGCGAGAATAAAGCAACAGATAAAATATTCGAAAAAATTCCATAAAACACAGGTTAAAAATGAAAGAAAATGTGAAATCGATGAAGGTATAATTTTAGGTGAAAAATATACTCCGATTGAATCAGTTGGATTATATGTTCCTGGTGGTAGAGCCGTATATCCCAGTGTGTTACAGATTCTTGCTGTTCCTGCCAAGATTGCTGGCGTTCCCCGGGTTGTTGTCTGCACTCCACCTGACACTGATGGAAAAATCTCGGAATCTTTTTTAGTCGTCGCTAGTCTTCTCGGTCTTGATGAGATTTATAAGATGGGTGGAGCACAAGCTATTGCAGCGTTAGCCTATGGAACTGAGTCTATAAAACCGGTCAAGAAGATCGTGGGGCCAGGGAATATTTATGTGAGCTGCGCAAAAATGCTTGTTTTTGGAATAGTAAATATTGATATGCCAGCAGGTCCGAGTGAGGCGTTAATTCTAGCTGACTCATCTGCTAATCCATGTTTTGTTGCAGCAGATATTCTTGCAAGATGTGAACATGATCCGGATGCTTCTGCAGTGTTACTCACAGACTCAAAAATGCTGGCAAATCAGATAAAAAAAGAAATTAAAAGGCAGTTTTCATATCTTAAAAGACAAAGTATAATAAAAAAAGCTCTTTCAAAATATTCTGCGATTATTATCTGTGACAGCTGGGATGAAATTATTAATTTCACAAATGAGTATGCACCTGAACACCTTGAAATTATGGTTACACAGCCTTGGGATTTGTTGCCACGAATTGTCAATGCAGGTTCCATTTTTTTAGGTGAATATGCACCAGTGGCCATTGGAGATTATGCATCTGGAACAAATCATGTTCTCCCAACTGGGCAATATGCTAAGATGTTCTCACCAGTAGGTGTTGAAACATTTCAGAAGAAATCAGAATTTCAATATGTAACAAAAGAAGGGCTGAGGCTTTTATATCCGATAGTTCGAGAACTTACTGCTGTTGAGGGATTGGATGCACATTATAACTCAGTTAAAGTGAGGTTGGAAAAATGAAACTAGGGTTTGATATAAAGAAGAATGCAGATGAAGTAAAAATAGAAAGGACAACAAAAGAAACAAGGGTAACTGTTAGTATAAATCAGATAAAAAACAAGAAACTTAATGTGGAGACTACAAACCCTTTTCTTGATCACATGATTGAAACTCTTGCTTGGAGAGCAAACCTCAATATAGCCGTTCATATTAGTACTGAAATAAAACTAAGCCATCCCATAGCTGAAGATATTGGAATAACACTGGGAAGAGCAATTCTAGAACTCTACAAAATAAAGATATCTGAGGGGGTCGAGGGATTTGGATTTGCCCGTGGATTAATAGATGAAGCATTTGCAGATGCAACAATAAGCATTGAGGGGCGAGTGAATTATTTCATAGATGGACATAGGTTTGAAAATGTAGATGGCACAAGCGAGTACGATCTTATCTCATTTTTAGAAGGTTTCAGTCAGGGCTGTAAATGCACTTTAAGAATAAGTTATTCTGGAAAAGATCCTCATCACTCATGGGAATCAGTTTTCAGAGCATTAGGACTTGCAATAAGGAAAACACTTGAAGCAAATAGTTGGAGAAAAGGAACGATATCCGGAATGAAAGGAACTTTGGAATAAAATGAAAGGGTGAATAGTGTGATAGGAATATTTGACTATGGCATGGGAAATATACAGAGTGTATACAATGCTTTTATATGTCTAGGTGCAAAGGTAGAATGCAGAGCGCCCAATGACCTACGAGATGTTGATGCAGTTGTTTTACCAGGTGTTGGTGCTTTCAAAGATACTGCATTTCAGCTTGAACCATATAAGAAGAATATTATGGAGTTTTTGAGCAGTGGGAAACCTTTTTTGGGCATATGTATAGGTTTTCAATATCTCTTTGAAGAAAGCTTTGAAAATGGTCGGTGGAAGGGGCTGGGTTTTTTTCCAGGAAAAATTAATAGACTCTCTGCGAAAAAGCTTCCGCAGATAGGTTGGAATACACTAAAAATCAAAAAAGAAACACCTATTTTAAAGAAAGTTCCCTCTGGGGGTTTTGTTTACTATATTAATTCGTATGCAGCAAGTGGAAAAAATGCTCTTGCAACAAGTTTCTATAGAGAGGAATTTGCTGCAGTAGTTGGAAAAGGAAATGTATTTGCTACACAATTTCATCCTGAAAAAAGCGGTATGGTCGGTCTTAGGATTCTTGATAACTTTATAAGGGTGGTCCATCAATGTTTGTGATTCCTAGCGTTGATATTTTAAATGAAAAATGTGTGCAATTAGTCGGTGGTAGAGTTGAAACAGCAAAGGTTTATGGCTCTCCATTAGAATGCTTTAAAAAATGGGCGGGTAAAGGTGCCGACATAGTCCACATAGTGGATTTGAATGCTGCTTTTAACTGTGGTTCAAATAAAGAAATTATATTTGAATTGATGAAAAGCGGTTATGCTGATATTCAAGTTGGCGGTGGAATACGAAATGAGGAATATGCATACGAGCTAGTTAATAGAGGTGCACGACGTATCATTATTGGAAGTAAAGGTTTAGATACCAATTTTCTGGAAAAGCTCAGTAAAAATATTTCTAACGGTCAGATAATGGTTGCCCTTGATGTTAGATCTGGAAGAATTGTAGCAGATGGTTGGCAGACAAACACCAAGATAAAATATGATTATGGTGTTAGAAAAATCAGATCATATGTTGGGTCTATTTTATCAACTGATGTCACTAGTGAAGGATTACTAAAAGGACCTGATTCTGAGTTGTTGAAGACGTTGATGTGGGAGAATATTCCAACATATGCCTCAGGTGGGTTTACCACGAGAAAGGATATTGAGCTTGCAGAAAAGCTTGGCTTTTCTGGAGTTGTTATCGGTAGGGCATTGTATGAGGGTAAAATGAATTTGGAGGACTTGTGGTGAACATGCTTGCAAAAAGGATTATACCTTGTCTTGATGTGGATAAAGGAAAGGTTTTGAAAGGGGTTAAATTCCAAGGATTAACTGTCGTTGGTGATCCAGCAGAACTCGCTGACATTTATTATAGACAAAGTGCTGATGAACTGGTTTTTTTAGATATAGGGGCATCTCCGCAACATAGGGGGACTTTATTTGATGTTGTTAAAAAAGTTTCACAGAATGTTTTCATTCCTTTAACCGTTGGCGGTGGAATTAGAACTATCGAGGATGTCCAGAGGGCGCTTTCAAATGGAGCAGATAAAGTTTCAATAAATACTGCTGGTGTATTCAATCCTGGATTTATTAAAGAATCTGCAGAGAGATTTGGATCTCAATGTATTGTCTGTGCAATTGATGCGCAGAGGGAAGACAGTTCTTGGATCGTTCTTACTAATGGTGGGAGAGAAAAAACTGGTTTAGATGCAGTTTTTTGGGCAAAAAAAGCAGCAAAATATGGAGCTGGAGAGATACTCCTTACAAGTTGGGATGCAGATGGAACGAAACAAGGATATGATATCGAACTTACAAGAAGAATTGTTGATAGCATAAACATTCCTGTTATTGCATCTGGTGGTGCTGGATCGCTACAAGACATTTTAGACGTTTTAGGGAGGGGAAAAGCTGATGCTGCTTTAGTAGCCAGTCTTTTCCATTTTGGAACCTATACCGTGAGTGACGTAAAGAACTATTTAAAAAACAAAGGGGTGAAAGTAAGATGAATAATAATATTGGTAAATTAAAATATAAAAACGGTTTAATCCCGGTGATAACACAGGATATAGAAGGAAAACTATTAATGCAGGCATATGCTAACGAGGAAGCAGTAAAGAAATCACTTGAAACAAAAAAAGCTTGGTACTGGTCCAGAGAAAGAAAAAAACTATGGATGAAAGGTGAGGAATCCGGCAACACTCAGGAGATAATTGGAGTATTTACTGATTGTGACAGGGATTCTTTATTATATATAGTCAAGCAAAAAGGTGTTGCATGTCATAAAGGAGATTACTCTTGTTTTAATGAGCAAATACTTGGTAAAAAAGGGATACCTGTCCTAGAAGAAGTTTATCAAGTAATAAGAGAGCGAAAAAAACTCAAAACAAATAATAGTTATGTGACAAGTATAATAGAAGATGATAAACGTTTAATCGGTAAAATACGAGAAGAAAGCGAGGAGCTAATTGAAGCTTTTACGGAAAATGATAATCTTGTCTGGGAAGCTGCAGATGTGATATTTCACACATTTCTACTTCTGGCAAATAGGAATGTAGAATGGAATGAACTAGTCAAGGAATTTCGAAAAAGAAGAAAGTAAAAATCGACTGGATTAGAGCTCCGGTGCACTCTAGTCTTCGACACAAATAATTTCTTATCCATTTAGGCCGGGAATACTGCATGATATGTATCGAAGCGTAAGACCTGCAGATGAGAGACCGTTTCTTTTAACTTGTTAACCATTGTATATCAGTTGTGCGCGGTAGACCATAGGGTCTGCCCCTCAATGGCACGACAGGAGAAAAGAACAATATGAATGTTATAAATGGCGGTAGCTATAAAAAGAATTTAGGTGACACTCGACATAGCCAGGTAAACACGATGTTTGTGACTTAATGTCGATTCAACTGTTTCTGGAGTAAGGATGCTTTTAGGGAGCTGAAACATTTTGGTTTTGCTGGAAATCATGTTCACTCCCATGTGAGCATTCCAAAAAGATATTCAGTTCAAGATGCAGAGATCGTGTTGAAATCCCGTAGTGCTAAAAGAATATTCAAGAAGCCTCCTGGCTTTGGGAAACGGTATCCACGTGGGGGCTTTTGGAGCGGATAAGAGCATCATAAGTCAACAGGAAAAATAAACTTGGGGCCAGCATGTATCTGCAATAGCAACGGTTATCTTGATTTACCGCCGAGTGAGATGCGGTATGGCCGAGCCCATTGTGGGCGAGGGCTTGCCTTATAAGGGAGCAGCCCCTATTTCGCAGTAAGCCATGGTTTATAATGTATTAATAGACTCCCCATACTTTCTTTGTTCTTTGGCATGTGCATTAGAAAAGCATTTTAATCGATACCGATTGCATGAGGGATAAATGGCAGACGCTTTACTTTACATGCTGGAACTTGCAATAGGCCTTGCATTTTTAGTCAAGGGAAGCGACATCTTCATTGACGGGGCGGCGGCGGTGGCAAAAAAAGCGGGCATCTCGGAGCATATGATAGGCTTGACTCTCGTGGCGTTTGCGACCTCCCTGCCCGAGCTGGCGGTTTCATCCGTTGCGTCCTTCAAGAGAGCAGAGGGGATAGCGATAGGTAATGTTGTAGGCTCCAATGTTGCCAATATATGTCTTGTGCTGGGCGTTGCCGCCCTGATAATGCAGATGAAAACAACCAGGGAGACGAGGAGGGATGCGATTTTCATGGTGGCTGTAACAATCGTCCTTTTCGCATTTATTGCAATTGATAAGAGTATAGACTGGTACGACGGTCTGATTTTTTTGTTGCTCTATGCTTTCTTCATTTTTTATCTTTACAGGACACATAGGGGGAGTGATAAAATCGAAGCGAAACAAGGGAGCTATGCAAAAGAAATTGTTTTTGTTGTTCTCGGTGCGGCAGGCGTTGTGCTTGGTGCCCATTTTCTGGTGGAATCCGGAACCGGCATTGCGACACTTCTCGGTATTTCTCCTCTTGTCATAGGCCTGACAATGTTGGCTCTTGGCACGTCTCTCCCGGAACTGGCAAGTTCAGTAGCAGCCGCTTTGAAGGGAAAGCACGGCATTGCAATAGGAAATGTGGTCGGGAGCAACATCATCAATATTTTACTCGTGCTGGGTGTGGCAGGTATAATAAACCCGATTGGGGCGGAGGAAACATTGTATGTGACCATGCCATTTCTGTTGTTCGTATCGGTGGTGGCTGCAATTTTTGCCAGCAAGAAAATTGGAAAGATGGAAGGCATCTTTTTGCTGGCATTATATGCATCTTTCATAATCCTTTTATTTTTATGAGGGCCTGCAAAATATTTATTTGGAAATAAATGCCACATATTTTGACCCTTTTCCTCAAAAAAATTTAAGTATTGTATGCCAATTACCCACCAGATAATCATGAGTGAAATAGTAAAAGGGCAGCAGATTTTTGCGTCTCCTGAAGCATTTAGAAAAAGCGCATGGGTGAAGGACGAGGGCGTATATGCGGAAGGAGATGATTATGAATCCTTCTGGGGAAAAAGAGCGGAAGAATTGGTTGACTGGTATGAAAAATGGGATAAAGTACTGGTTAAAGATCCTCCTTACTATAAATGGTTTGTGAATGGAAAGCTTAACCTTTCTTACAATTGTCTGGACAGGTGGATAGAGAAAGGAAAGGGTGACAAGCTTGCCTATATCTGGGAGGGGGAGGATGGGGAGGTGAGAAAATACACCTACAAGGAATTGCATAAGGAAGTAAACAAATTTGCAAATGTTTTGAAGAACTTGGGAGTTAAGAAGGGGGACGTGATCTCCATATTTCTTCCAATGATACCTGAACTGCCGATATCCCTGCTTGCATGTGCCCGCATCGGTGCCCCGCACTCGGTTGTTTTTGCCGGTTTCAGTGCAGATTCATTGAGGGACAGGATGATTGATGCCGAGTCAAAGTATGTGATTACATGCGACGGTTATTCCAGAAGAGGAAAGCTGATAGACCACAAGAAGAAGGCAGATAGTGGTGTTGAAGGTCTGGATGTGAAGAACATAGTGGTAAAACGTGGAGGAAACGAAGTCAGCATGAAGGAGGGCAGGGATTACTGGTGGCATGAATTAATGGAGAGTGCATCCGAGACATGCAAGCCCGAAGTTATGGATGCCGAGGATTTGCTCTTTTTAATGTACACTTCTGGAACGACGGGCAAGCCAAAGGGAGTAATGCATACGACGGGCGGTTATCTTGTCGGTGCCATGACAACCATGAAATGGGTATTTGATGTCAAGGACGATGACGTGTACTGGTGTACTGCCGATGTGGGCTGGATAACGGGGCACAGCTATATCGTTTACGGTCCGCTTGCGATGGGTGTCACAAGCATAATGTATGAAGGCACACCAGATTATCCTAAGCCGGATAGGTGGTGGGAAATTATCGAAAAATACAAGGTTACGATTCTTTATACTGCGCCGACTGCAATAAGAATGTGCATGAAACAGGGCGAAAAATGGCCGGACATGCATGATTTGAGCAGTCTCCGTCTGCTGGGAAGCGTAGGCGAACCTATAAACCCTGAGGCATGGCTCTGGTACCATAAAACAATTGGAAAGGAGAAATGCCCGATTGTTGACACCTGGTGGATGACGGAAACAGGCATGCACATAATAACTCCTCTGCCGGGCGTGACAAAAACCAAGCCGGGCTCTGCCACTTTTCCGTTTCCCGGGATAAAGGCAGAGATAAGAGATGAGAACGGCATCGTTCCACTCGGACATAAAGGAGAACTGGTGATAACTACGCCATGGCCTTCCATGTTGCGCGGGCTGTATAACGCTCACGAGAAATATATCGAGGAATATTGGTCAAAATATGGCATGGGCAATTTTTATACGGGTGACGGTGCGATTATCGATAAGGACGGTTATTTCTGGCTTCTCGGGAGGGTTGGGGACGTGCTTAATGTCGCCGGCCATCGACTCGGGACAGCGGAGGTGGAAAGCGCTCTGGTAGATCATCGGTCCGTTGCAGAATCTGCAGTTGTGGGCATTCCTCATGATATTAAAGGGCAGGTTCCGTTTGCATATGTAGTATTGAGGCAGGGATTCTCTCCGTCCGATGAACTGAAGAAAGAGCTTATCGGGCATGTAACAAAGTTGATAGGGCCCACGGCACGCCCGAGCGGCATTCTTTTTGTCGAGGATTTGCCAAAGACCAGAAGCGGAAAGATAATGAGGAGAATACTCAAAAATCTTGCATCTGGAGAGGAAAAAATAGGTGATACTACCACACTGCAAAACCCCGAGATTGTAGACGAGATACACAAAGAGCTGAAAAACAACCATTTCGGTTAACCCGATCCTGCCTCTTTCATGCATGCTGGAAACTAAACCTGTGATGGGCAGCAATCTCCTCTGGTAGTTTCTCCATAAAAACTATTTTTGTCGGGGACTTTAACGCCTCTGCTCCTCAGGTGCGCCACTTGAACGAACGCTCTATTGCCCTCTTCCATCCCTCGTAGAGCATGTTCCTTTTCCCCCTATCCATATACGGCTCGAATATTCTGTCAACTTTTCTCTTTTCAATGACTTCATTTTTTGATTGCCAGTAGCCGGATGCAAGCCCTGCAAGATATGCCGCTCCAAGGGCAGTGCCGTCGAGAATATCCGGTCTTTCGACCTTCACATCGAGCATATCCGCCATGAACTGTAGCAGAAAATCGTTTCGGGATGCGCCGCCGTCTGCCTTGATTGACGAAATTTTTAAGCCGGTATCGATTTCCATTGACAACAGAATGTCCCTGCACCTGTAAACGATGCCCTCGAGGACGGCCCGCACTATGTGCTCCTTCTCCGTTTTTCTGCTCAAACCCACGGCAATGCCGCATGCATGGGGGTCCCAGTAAGGAGACGATAATCCCGTAAAAGCCGGCACAAAGTATACACCCGCCGTGTCCTCGACATCATTGGCCATGGCACCGGAGTCCTCCACGTTCCGTATAATGCCCACGTCCTTAAGCCACTGAACGGCAGAACCCGTCGTGTTCGTCATTCCCTCGAGCATGTAAGTTACCTTCCCGCCCATGCCCCATGCTATAAGGGGTACGAGCTTATGAAGGGATGCAGGTGGTTTGCCCCCCACATTCATGTCGATGAAGCTTCCGGTGCCGTTTGTACATTTTACCTCGCCGGGGTTGAAACATCCTTCGGCAAACAGAGATGCCTGCTGATCCGCAACAGCACTTTTTATTGGTACCTTTGCCCCCAAAATTTCCCTATCAACGCTTCCGAAATCCCCTGCCGTATCCCGTACTTCTGGAAGGATATCAACCGGAATTTCGAATATCTCGAGGAAAAGCCTGCTCCATTTAAGGGCAAAGGAATCGAACATACCCGTCGAACTTGCATTGGAATAGTCGGTTGCATGAACCCTGCCCTTTGTCAAATTCCATATCAGCCACGTATCCATCGTACCGCATACAAGGTCTCCCCTCAGTGCTTTTTCCCTTGCTCCGTCCACATTATCCAGCAACCAGCGGGTGTGGGCGAGGGCAGAGGCAGGCGTGAAAGAGAGATTGGACGCCGTTACAAGAAGTGCCCCGGTGTTTGTCATGCGCAAGCCCTTCCATACCTTTGAAAAGCCCTTTGTAACATGCCCTATCGCCTTGACTGCCCTGATTTTTCCCTTTCTGTCCATCTCCTCGCATACGTCAGCCGTCCTTGTATCATGCCACGTTATCGCATTGTATATCGGTCTGCCGCTCTTCCTGTCCCACAGAAGATTTGTCGAACGCTGCGTGGTGATGCCGATTGCCTCTATTTCCTTTGCCCCTACTTTGCCGCCCATCGTTTTTCTCATAACGGAAATACACTTTTTCCATACCTCCGATGCATCCTGTTCGCACCATCCGGGACAAGGAAAAACCTGGGAAATCTCCTCGTAAGCATGTGAAACAATGCGTCCATCGTGGTCAAAAATGATTGCACGTATGCCCGTCGTCCCCTCATCTATTGCCATAATATATCTCATTTTTTCACCATATCGCGCGAAGCGATGATTGCCACGCCCGTACCGCCCGTATTTGCAGCAATTACATCACCACACTTCACGGGTGTCTTAGCTTTTATTTTGGAAAGTTCCCTAACACACCTACCCATTGCATCCCTCGGAATTTTTCCGTCGCTCCTGACAGGCAGCAGGGAATGAATTCCGTTTTCAACAAATACCGTTGTCGTGAGCGTCCTTCTGGGATCGGTCATCTCCTGAATGACGTATTTCTTTCCTCTGGCACACCTGTTTCCCGTAACTGTTATTTCATCTCCCTTTTTCTCAGCCGTTATCGCACAGCCGAGCGGACATTCTATACATGTGAATTCATTTCTCATATTTGCCCTCCACATCTATTCTCACTTCACCGCCCGTATTGGCAAGCAACGATGATGGCATTACCACTTTAACCATCTCGGGGGGTTTTACAACCATTTCCCTTTTCTCAAAAATAATTCTGTCGCCGTCAGAGATGACTATATTCACATCCTCGCTCTCCTCCTTCACCCTGAAATAAAAAGTAATGCTGTCCATATCCAGACCTCTCAGAAACTGTGGCACAACATAGCGTACATTCTTTCCGGCCGTAATATTAACCCTGCCCGCCTCTTCAATTTTCCCCGCCGCATATTTTCCGGCATACGTTCCAGCGATTTCGGAAGCAAGAGTGACATCATCAACCAGGTCATGCACATGGGCAACATTCCCGCATGCAAATATCCCCGGTACCGAAGTTTCCATGTGCTCGTCAACAAACGGCCCTCCCGTCCTCTTATCAATAGCGATGCCGACCTGTTTTGAAAGCTCATTCTCCGGAATTAATCCCACGGCCAGGATAAGGCAGTCGCACGGGATAAACCTCTCGGTTTCTTTTATGGGACTCATCGATTCATCAACCCTTGCTATCGTAACCCCTTCCACACGTTCCTTTCCCTTTATGTCGGTAATAGTATGGGACAGATGAAGCGGAATGTCGTAATCATCAAGGCATTGAACGATGTTCCTTGTAAGCCCTCCTGGTTTCGGCAGGAGTTCGTACACGCCCTCCACCTCCGCCCCCTCCAGGGCGAATCGTCTCGCCATTATCAATCCCACGTCACCGGAGCCCAACATTACAATTTTTCTGCCGGGCATCACACCCTCGATATTGATGAGCCGCTGTGCCGTGCCTGCAGTGTAAATGCCGGCAGGCCTCGTTCCGGGAATTAAAATCTGATTTCTTGTTCGTTCCCTGCATCCCATTGCAAGAACTATTGCCCTTGCCTCTATTTCCATGATTCCGGCAGGATTTGTCGCCACGATTTTTCTATCCATGCCAATCTCGAGAACTGCTGTTTCAAGCCTTACATCGATATCGGACTTTTTCACGCCGTCTATAAAATGCTGTGCATATTCGGGTCCTGTCATCATCTCATTGAAAATGAAATTGCCGAATCCGTCATGTATGCACTGGGGAAGTATACCTCCCAGCTCGTCTTCCCTCTCGAGCAGCATGACATCGGCATGCTCCGATGCCTTCAATGCCGCCGCCAGCCCCGCCGGGCCGCCGCCTATCACAACCACCTCAGCTTTCATCATCTCCCTCCCCGAGCAGGCATTTTGCCTTTCCCACAAACAGATTTGAATGTTCGCTGTTTTTCACGATTTCTTCCATCGGGACGCCGGTCTCACGTGAAATAATCCGGGCGATACGTGGCAAACAGAAGGCACCCTGGCACCGCCCCATCCCGGCCCTCGTTCTTCTCTTTACGGCATCCACATTCAATGCGGGCACCGGCGAATGGATGACATCCACCACCTCCCCCTCGGTAACCTGCTCGCACCTGCATACTATTTTCCCGTAGAGGGGATTTTGCTCTATCAATTTCTCTTTCTCCCCGTTGCTTAATTCCCTGAAAATCACAGGCTTCTTGCGGTAGGGATTGAAATTCTTATTTTCGCGCATCTCCAGCCCTTCATCCTTCAAAATACTAAGCACCATCTTTGCAACAGCCGGAGAGGCGGCAAGCCCGGGTGATTGAATACCTGCAGCATGGACAAACCCCTTTACCCTTTCAGAGGAACGGATGAAAAAATCCTCGGTGAAAGTGGCTGCCCTCAGCCCCGCAAAATATGCAATAATCACATTCTTGGGGAAATCCGGTGTGAGAAGGGAAAAATGCCGGAAAATCTGTTCTATATCGTCTGATGCGACAGATTTATCTTCCATCCTCGACGGGGATTCCATCGTGGGCCCCCACTGGATGTTTCCATCGACGGTTAGCATGATGCCGCCACCCTTGTAATGTTCCGTCCTCGGAAATTTGAGCAACGACATGGAATGATTAATGTAATTTCCGTATTCCTTGTCGAAAATCAGCGTTGAACCCTTCTTGGGATGGATTGTATATTCCCTTGCCCCTGCCATATCGGCAATTTCATCGGCATAAAGACCAGCTGCATTGACGACAAAATTCGTATCTATTGTGCCTTTTGTGGTAATCACAGATTTTACAATACCGTCCCCTGTAACAATATCCGTAACCTCACTATTGAGCATGATTTTAACACCGTTTTCCATGGCATTCTCCGCAAGTGCAACCGTAAGATGATAAGGACATGTAACACCGTATGTAGGGGAATACACAGCAGCCAGTGCTTTTCCGGTAACGTTGGGCTCCTGCTCCAGCAATTCCCTTCGATTTACTGACTGCATTGGTATGCCCAGTTTTTTGCCCCGCCTCAGAACAATGAATGGGATTATGCGTTTTGAAATGAAATCTGCAATAAATGACGGGATTTTGTAATGTTTCAGGGTATGTTTGGTGGTTATAATCCACATACCACATTTTTTGTACGGCACATGAAGTTCATTTGCCACCTTTTCGTACATCAGGTGCCCCTCGATGCAGAGTTTCTGCTTCAGAGTACCCATATATTCCCCTATACCCGTATGAACCATTGCATTGTTCGCCTTTGTCGCCCCCGTCGCCACGTCTTCCGCTTTTTCAACAAGGATAATATTCAGGTCATATCGGGATAACTCACGGGCGATGAAGCAGCCGGTAATGCCGCCGCCCACTATCACAATGTCCGCAGCCCCTATCTTTTCTTCCATGCCCTGCTTTTTCTTCTTCTTCTTTCTGCCAGGATAATAAAGATTATTTACCACACCTCTTACTGTTTTTATTTTCCCCGCCGCCAGCCCGATCTGCACGAAATCTTCAACTGAAGGCACCGAACCGTTAAAGTACACAACTCCGTTTTCCATGCTGACAGATATATCGTCAAATCCATGCCTGCGGACAATTTTTTCAACTTTTTTCAGCACCATGTCCTTCATTTTTCTCCTTCTTCATGCCCATTGAGATGACTTCGGATATGTCAAGCACCTCTGCACCCCTGCTTGCAAATGCCGTTTTGCATGTGGGACATGCGGTCACGATAAGGCTCAATTGTTCCTCAAGGCTTTTTAACCTTGCATCTGCCATCTTCGATGAAATGATAGGATTTGTCGATGCCATTCCGCCGCCCATGCCGCAGCATTTCGTGTCCTTTCCGCCAAATTCTGCCTCCTTTAATACCATACCGGCACGCTTCACCAGCTCCCTGGGTTCCTTCTCCAGCCCGAGTTTTCTCACGAGCACGCACGGGTCGTGATACACCGCCTCTTTTCCAATCGATGTGAAATCAACCTTTCCGTTTTCTACCAGTCCGAGCAGATACTCCGACGAATGCAAAACCCTCGCTTTTATCTCGAAGCCCAACCGAGGATAAACATCCCTGAATATATGGGTACATGTCGGGCAGCTGCATACCACGACGTTGCACCCGCTTTTTTCCATTGCCCCCACATTATGTTCCGCAAATTTTTTGAATTCTTCAGTGAATCCGAGGTTGAATAATGGATAACCGCAGCACCACTCGTCTTCAAGCAGTACATATTTTTCCCCTGCTGCATCGAAAATCTTGACCATTGAATCTGCAATCTCATTTCTGTTGGATGAAACCTCGCACCCCATGAAATAAAGCACATCTCCATTTACAACCCCATACTTATTTCCATTCCCACTGTATTTTTTCTCATACATTACATGGTTTCTTTCCAGATTTTCCTTTATCTCGATGATATTCGGCGGTGTCATATCCATATCGGAAATGTCCTCTCTAACCCCTCTTAATAAATCTCCCACCGAAAAATCGAAGGGGCACCACTGCTCGCATGCATTGCAGCCCGTGCATTTATACATGTCCTCAAATGCATCTACTGAATTGATTCGACCGGTCTCGATAAAGTAGGCGAGACGCATTTTCCCCGAGGGAGAGACCGCATCATTCTTCTCCACTGCAAGAACAGGGCAGTCGAATTTGCACATATTCGGGCAAAGTGCACATTTTATCACCGCATCCATATCCGCATTAACCTTTTTCTTTGGCAGGTACTCGTTCCTGTTCATAAGGAAATGCTTGACAGCCCTTGCCTTTGTCAGCAAAGGTGCTTTGGAAAGTGAATCCATGACCCATGCATACTTATCCTTCATTTACCGGCACCCCCGTTCATCCCTTCTTTCATCATTTTTCCGGGGTTCATCACGTTATTTGGGTCGATAACTCTCTTTATTTTTTTGAATGCAGCAAGCCGCCCGCCCATCTCCTCTTTCAGCCACTTCGCCCTCATCAATCCTATGCCGTGATGGTGACTTATGGAGCCGTGCTCTTTCAGGCATGATTCCATTATCGCATCCCATACCGACTCGTAAAACTTGAATGGGCTCGTATGTTTCGGGGGCAGCCCTCCGAAGGTGAAGTAGAAGCAAACCCCCTGTGGATAAAAATGCGAGGCATGACCCGAGGCCACCACAACGCCGTCAATGCCCCTCATTGCCCTTATAATAGCCCTGTAAAGATTCGGAGCGTTTTTCCATCCGGTCGAGACCTCAACCGTATCGAATATGAAACCTTTCGGCACAAATTCTGAACTTTCCTTGACATTGAAGCGGGTTTCAAGCCAGTGAAATACGGGCCCTTCCCCCTGCCCCGCCCCGCCCCCGTCCTCACATATTCCGAGCGATATTTTCCTTTCCAGTTTCACTAGCTCCCTCGCCCCTTCCATCAGCAGGACGAGCATGCACTTGCCTTTTATCTGAAAATGACGGAGAGTTTCATTCTCATCGTAAATGCGGATAACCGCCGGGTAAACATTCTTTCTCATTATTTTCCTGACGGTCTCGAGCGCAGTAGAGATGCCATTGAAAGTGAATGAAAGCATCGCCCTTTCCTCCGGATATGGCCATATTTTCATTGTCGCCTCGGTTATGATGCCCAGTGTGCCTTCGGAGCCAAGGAGCAACCTTTCGACCTGCGGACCCGTTGATGAGCGTGGTACTGCCTTTGACTGCATTATAGAGCCGTCCGCCAGAACGGCCCTGAGGGCGACAACAATATCCTCTATCTTGCCGTACTTTGTAGAAAACTGACCTGCGGCACGACATGCAAGCCACCCCCCCAAACTCGAGCAATACAAACTTTGAGGGATATGCCCCATTGTATAACCTCTGTGGTTAAGGTAGCGTTCCAAGTTCATGCCGTTTATGCCCGCCTGTACGGTAACCATCAGCCCGTCATCATCAATAGCAATAACTCTATCCATCTTTCTCATATCGACAACAATACCTCCCTTCACGGGCACGGTACCCCCGAGAACACCGGAGCCTTCGCCGTACGGTACCACCGGCACTTTTTCTTTATTCGCAAGTCTTATTATTTCCGCCACCTGCTCATCATTTTCGGGCCAAACGACGCAGTCCGGCAGGGCCGGCAGTTTTCCATCAAGATACCACCTCAGTGCAATGGGCCAGTAATCCTTTGAATAAATAATCCTGTCAGATTCCTTTGTAGATGTGCCGCCGGGGACTATGGATTCGAGCTGTTCGACGGTTTTTTTATCAAAATTCTCATGTCTCGTGTAAACTGTATCATATGCCATTCAATAAATAAATGACTTAAGGGTATAAAACAGTAGCCACTCAGTCCGCCCATCTTTTCTTCATGTATCCGGAAGCGTTCGTCATCATCGTGGCATGTTTGAAATGTTTGTGACATTAAAATTTTTGTGGAAAATTTCGGGATAACAAAACCAAGAACCTGAAATTTACATCCAGTTATGTGACATACTCCCCGCCATGAATGGCGGGGCTTCTCACGAAGAGGAGGGCTGGC
>CAZSHJ010000003.1:0-70685 GCA_964606745.1 uncultured Thermoplasmatales archaeon
CGACAGAAAGACAGAAGATAAAATACCGGTGGGTTATTCAAAGTCCTCTATATATATAGATATATTAAATATCAATGAAAGAAAAATGATATGATAGCTGTATCTCTTATCTTACTGTCATACTATTGTTTCTGCCTTTCACTCTTTACTTTATTTTTCATATATAATTTTATTTTTTATTAATACTTTCTGTCAATTGTTCTATACATAATGTTAATGTTTGGATTGGCTTTATACCTTGGGGAGAAAATATGCAAGGAAGGACAATAAAGGCAATAATATCAGTATTTGTTATTGCAACTCTTTTGGCAGGTGTTGGAATTGTTTTGAATGAAAATGTGAAGGATGTTAGAGCACAACCCACTGGAAATGTTTTATACGTTGGGGGAAGTGGAGCAAACAACTATACAAAAATCCAGGATGCAGTAGATAATGCCAGTGATGGAGACACAATTTTTGTTTACAGTGGCATATATTATGAGAATGTTGTTGTAAACAAAAGAATCAATCTTATTGGAGAGGATAGGAACAAAACAACAATTGACGGCATCGGTAGTGGCGATGTTGTTGTATATGTTACTGCTGACTATGTGTCCATCATTGATTTCAAGATAGAGAACATTGGTAGTGATGGGATAGAACTCTACAATGTCCAGTACTGCCACGTGGATAATAATACCGCTAGCTCCGACTATTCGGGCATTAGCCTGTCTGCTTCCAGCAACTGCACCATTAGCAACTGCACCATTAGCAATAGTGGAAGTGGTATCTACCTGTCTTCTTCCAACAGTAACACCATCGCCAACAATACTATCAGCGACAACGGAGATGGTATCTACCTGAAGTTTTTTGGCAGCAATATCATCACTGGTAATAACGTTAGCAATAATAAAGATGGTATCTACCTGTCTGCTTCCCCCAGTAACACCATCGCCAACAACACCATTAGCAACAACCGCCTTGGCATATACTTGTATTACTCCCGCAGTAACACCATCGCCAACAATACTATCAGCGACAACAGAGATGAAGGCATCCAATTGTCTTCTTCCAACAGTAACACCATCGCCAACAATACTATCAGCGACAACAGAGATGAAGGCATCCAATTGTCTTCTTCCAACAGTAACACCATCGCCAACAATACTATCAGCGACAACAGAGATGGTATCTCTCTGTCTTCTTCCAACAGTAACACCATCGCCAACAACACCATTAGCAACAAAGACTTTAGCATTTTTTTGGAGTCTTCAATCGGCACTACAATCACCGGCAACACTATGGTCGGAAGTAGCATCCTTATATATGAGTGGGAAGAGTCATTGGCATACTGGAACACTCACAACATTGATACGTCAAACACGGTGAATGGCAAGCCCGTGTATTACTACAAGAATGCAACAGGTATCACCGTGCCATTAGGAGCGGGTCAGGTCATACTTGCCAACTGCACAAACGTGATGGTTGAAAACCAATATGTAAGCAACGGAACCATGGGAATAGAACTGGGTTTCTCATCCGGCTGCACTATCAACAACAACACTATTATTAACGGCATTGATGGCATCCACTTGTTTTATTCCAGTAATAACTTTATTACTAATAACACCGTCTGCAACAACAGTTGGGACGGTATTAGGTTCGATTATTCAAACAATAATACTGTCATTAATAACACCGTCAGCAACAACAGAGATGGTATCTTCGTACACTCCTCTGCCGGCTGTACCATCCAGTACAATAACATTTACATGAATGAGTTTGGGATATTTAATAATAATTTTTATGAATCGGAATATATGGCTAATGCCACTCAAAACTGGTGGGGATCTGCCGATGGACCAAGTGGTGTTGGCCCCGGGAGCGGCGATTATGTCAGCGAAAATGTTATCTATATACCCTGGCTGACTGAGCCTTATGGGATACTGGTTAATCCAGTTCACAACCTGGATAAGGACATCTTTTATGTTTCCATCCAGGCTGCAATTGACGATGCAAACCCTGGTGACACCATTTTTGTATCCGCTGGCACCTACTATGAGACTGTGGTAATAAACAAATCTATCAATTTACATGGTGAAGATAGAGACACCACCATTATCGATGGAAATGGTAGCGGAGATGTTGTGAACATTACTGCCAACTGGGTTAGTATTAGTGGATTTACGATGAGAAACAGTGGAATAGATGAAGGAGAAATTAATTCGTGTTTATCATTGTATGGTTCGTCTTATTCTAACATTTCTTATTGTACAATAGTGAACAATTTATGTGGGATACATCTCTCCTCCACAAATAATGATATTATTTATCACTGCAAGATATCAAACAATGCAGTTGGTGTTATTATGTTAACCTCGAATAATAATAGTTCCATTATAGACAATATCATCACTAATAACACCTTTATTGGGGTAGAACTCTATAAATACAACGAAAACAACATTGTCTCCGATAACCTCATATCAAATAGCCATGATGGTATGCATATTTTGTTATCTGATAAAAACACCATCAATAAAAATAATATCTCAAAAAATATAAGAGGGATATATATGGAAGAATGCAATGATAATACTATCTCTGAAAACACCATTAACTCTAATAGTGATTATGGAGTACAATTATGGTATTTGTGTAACAATAATATTTTTTATAACAATAATTTCATCAATAACACCCAACAGGCATATGATGATAGCAATAACAGTTGGAATCACCTGAATATTGGCAACTACTGGTCTGACTTTGACGAGCCATCGGAAGGAGCAGGGGATAATAACAGCGATGGAATAGTGGATTCACCGTATTATATTCCGGGAGGAAGTAATCAGGATTTATATCCACTTATGAATCCATGGGGTTCTAGTCCAGTTACCAATCTCAATACAAGCGAAGTGTTCCTTACCATTCAAGATGCTATAGATGATTCTGACACACTTGCTGGACATATAATATTTGTGAAAAATGGAATATATTACGGGCATATCACGGTAAACAAGGCGATAAATCTGATTGGTGAGGACAGAAATGGGACGATTATTGATGGTGGCGGCAGTGGAATTGTGGTCAACATTACTGCTGATTGGGTGAATATAAGTGGTTTTACTATCCAAAATGGCGATTATTGGGACGGTTTGGGAATTAAAGTTTCATCACGTAAAAATACAATAAACAATAATATTATCACAACGTGTTATTATGGCATAAAATTAAACTCAGAAAATGATTTTGCTGGAGAAGATAATATCATTTGCAATAATTCTATTCACAATAACAGTTGGGGTGGCATTTATCTTTACAACTCAAAAAACAATACAATTCAGTATAATAAGGTAAGAGATAATTTCGGAGTGGGTCTATGTCTTTATAATAATTCTTTTAGCATAGTTAAAGGGAACTTTATTGGTCATAATGGGGATTGTGATATGTGGTTGGAGCAATCAGGAGGAAATATCTTAAGAGATAATTTTTTGGGACAATCAGGATTGGCAGTTTTAGACTTGAATCTCTCTGGATATTTCAACGATGTAGACGCAAGTAACACAGTTGATGGTAAACCAATTTATTATATTATAAATGGTAACAATATGACAATATCTTCTGATGCTGGAGAGATAATTTTTGTTAATTGTAAAAATTGCGCAGTTCAAAATCTAAGTTTAGCTGCGGGGATTGGAGTAGAGGTGATTAACTCAAGTTATACTTCTATCTCTAATAATCTTTTTAGTAACACTGGTTTCGGTATTTTTGTTATGTTTTCAGATAGTACTTTCATAAAGAAGAACATCGTTGATGTGGATGGAGAAATAGGTGTCTTTTTATATTCAAGTGATAATAACACCATCTATCAAAATATTGTGAATAATTCTCAAGGGGGTATTTCTCTGATGAACTCTTCTAATAATTCTATTTCTAACTGCAACATCTCAAACAATGACTATTGTGGCATCCGGCTTGATTCTTCATCAAACAATACAATTTACAACTGTAACATTTCAAACAATGATGAGGGCATCAATCTTGATTCCTCACCCAACAACGAAATTCACTATAACAATATTTATGGGAACAGTGAATATGGCATTAGAAATTGGAATAGCGAGTTGCAATACATGGTAAATGCCGCCTACAACTACTGGGGCTCCCCATCTGGCCCATATCATCCAACATTGAATCCAAGTGGAATTGGCGATAATGTAAGTGATAATGTTGATTTCATTCCTTGGCTTACTGCTCCCGTAAAAGGAGCAAAAGAAGAGAGCATTGAAGAAGGACAAAATGAAATAGATGCAACAGATGAGGCAGACATGTCATTGGAAATAAATGCTACAGCAAACAACAGTGTGAGAATTATTTCTTACGAAGAAGCACCTGTTGAAGAGCCAGAAGTTGTTAAATCAATAGGAAAATATATTGAGATAGAAGTAGAAAATGAAACTGCTGTTGAATGGCCAATTTTTATTCAAATTTATTACACGCAGGAAGATTTAAACAATGCTGGAATAACTGAAGATCAAATAATTGGAATTTATTTTTACAATGAAAGCAGTGGCGAATGGGAACTTTACAACAATACGGGAGTCAACACAACCGATATCATGGTTAGTGGAAAACAATATGCTGGCTATGCATGGACAAATGCATGGCATCTTACAAATTTAACAATAGGTGCCGATAGTACTAAGCCAGAAATAAGAGATATTAAAGCAAATCCAGAAAATCAAGAAATATACGGGCATGTAAATATATCATGTATTGTGACAGATAATATCGAGACTTCATTTGTTTATGTAAATATTACCTATACAGATAGTAGCGTCCATAACTTTTCCATGACAAATATCGCAGGAACAGATGCACACTATTACAATGCATCTTATTCCTTACAAGGCAATTATGAATACTTCGTTTGGGCAAATGATACAAGTGGAAATGCAAATACATCGTCTACAAAAACATTTTCGATATTTGTTCCACAATACACCCTCACAACATATGTTGAACCATCAGGATATGGTTATATCACATTGAATCCATCCGGAGGAACATATGATGAAGGAATCATAGTTACGCTGACAGCCAATCCTGCTTCAGGATACGAATTCGACCATTGGAGCGGAGATGCAAGCGGAAGCAATCCAACAATACAAATTACAATGAATTCGAATAAAAGCATAACTGCACAATTTTTAGAGACAACTTCACCAAATCATCCTCCAACTGTTGAACTAACTTCTCCAGCTAACGGTTCAATGATGAGTGGAACAGTAAGCATTGCAGGAGCTGCATCCGATACCGATGGAACAGTTCAGAGCGTGCAGGTTAAAATTGATTCGGGCTTGTGGATAAACGCAACAGGAACTACATCATGGAATTATTCGTGGGATACCACTGCCGTTGCAAACGGAAGCCATACCATTTATGCACGAAGCTATGATGGAACGAATTACTCAAACATTTCATCTTTAACAGTGAATGTAAACAACATTCCGCCAAATCATAAACCAACAGTAGAAATCATCTTTCCAAATGATGGAATGGATGTTAAGAAAACATTTACCATTCACGGTACTGCAAGCGATGAGGATGGAGATGAAATTCAGGTGGAGATAAAGATTGGTGACGGAAGTTGGAAAGTCGTTAATGGAACAACAACATGGAATTATACGTGGGATAGCACAAGTGTTGACAATGGAGAATACAGTATACAAGTAAGAAGTTATGATGGACATGAATATTCAAGCATTGACTCAATAATGGTTAAAGTGAATAATAAAAAAGAAGGCGGTGGTACTCCTGGCTTTGAATTTATTGCTTTGCTTGTAGCTCTGACTTCTGTGCTGATATGGGGGAGAAAAAGGAACGGCAATAAGTTTTAACCCTTCCTATCTCTTGTAACCTATATTTCTCAAGAATTCCTTTCTATCTCTTATTTCATTATCGCCTTCAAAGCCCTTCGGCATGTAACCGTCGATGACTCCTATGATTCCTCTTCCTTTTTCATTCCCAAACTCGCTTTCTGCAACCAGAACTTTCGTCGGGTTGGCGGTTGCACAGTAAATCCTGCAAACCTCCGGGGCATTCTTGATTGCGTTGAGTACATTGATTGGAAAGCATTTTTCCATGAAAATGATGAATGAATGCCCTGCACCTATCCTCATAGCGTTCTCCATAGCCAGTTTTTTTAATCCTTCATCATTTCCCTCCGACCTGATTAGGCAGGGGCCCGATGCCTCACAGAATGCAATACCAAATTTTGCATTCGGGACATTCATCATTGCTTCGTACAAATCCTCCACGCTTTTTATAAAATGCGTCTGTCCAAGAATGAAATTCATATCTTCCGGCTTTTTAATATCCACTTCTTTTATTTCCATCTTGTCACCATAAATATATGTCCTTCGTGTTTTTAACTTTTTAATATTGGTATGAAATGATGACAGCTACCAATCTATTCGGAAGGAAAGAAAAAATAAAAATGGGGGCATTGGTATCTTCTCTTGGCCGGAGCATTCAATCTCTCTTTTCATTTATTATATTGAT
Organism: uncultured Thermoplasmatales archaeon; assembly: GCA_964606745.1. GTDB lineage: Archaea > Thermoplasmatota > E2 > UBA202 > DSCA01 > VBQP01. The sequence continues at coordinate 6,547 of CAZSHJ010000003.1, forward strand.
GGCGATTGTAATTGTGCAACTGTGCAAATTCGAAAAAGTATTTCATTCAGGCGGCAGGTAATCCTCCATAATCTCTACCACTTCTTTGCTTGTTTTCGCATTTCTGTATCTCTCCAGCGGCTCCTTGTTTAATTCAAGGAAGTGCGGCCCCCACTTGAATTTATTCATCAACTTATTCGCCCCTTCCGTCGCTCCCAGAATATAGAGGGCAGCAGCAAAAGCCTCTGCGGTTGTGAGTCGGAGCGGTCTTCCGTAATTTACGGGGTTTGCAGCAACGAGATAGGGCAAAGCCCTGGCATTTTCATTCCTTATTTTTGAGAACACTTCCTCGGCATTTTTCCATGAGCAATCTACCGATGTTATGCCCTCGAAATTTTTATCCTCATGTGATAAAGCCTTTTTCGAGAAAGGGCTGAGTAACAAATTGTCATGCGGAATCATTCTCAGATGTTTGACCATGTTCACCATCCCGAATTTCGCAAGTTTTTTTGCCGTGCATTTTTTAGGGTCGTCCTGTCCGAGGTGGTATACGATTAAATCGTACTTTGTATGGTTGATTTCCACGATGTTTTAACATCCATGCATTTATTAATTCTGCGAGGAAGTGAGTCCTTTCAAGAATCGAAAAGCCTTTTATGTCCAACAATCATAATTTCATAGGGAATAAGTAGCCTCATGTCTCATATCCCTTCTCTGCAAGCTTTTCTGGCAAATAGGTGTCCGTCACATAATCCAGACCGTATTTTGCCAGGGCCTGTTGTTCGGACTTCTTCTTCATCTTGAGCTGCAGTTTTATCTCGCTTTCCCAGAATTCATCGTGAAAGCGGGGGTCCGAAAGCTCTGACTTCAGGGCGGATATATCTTCGTTGGTCAAATCGTCTGTTGGAAGTTCATAGTTGAGGATATCGGAGGGTGTAATCCCGAGAAATTCTGCCGAGGGCGTCGCGAGATACTCGGATATATGTGCAGTTTTTATCGCTCCGTAGGCAACCGATGCAAATATGCGGTATGACCACGGATCGCCGTCAGTAAATACAATCACCGGCAGATTTTTTTCCTCGTTAATCCTTTTTATGAATCTCCTTGTTGAGCGGGCGGGTTGCCCCTTGAGGTGGACAAGTATGGCATTCTTTTCCTCGTCGAATCCGTTTTCCACCAGCCGGTCGAACATACCGCCGGTTTCTATGGCAATTACGAGTTTTGCGTTTGTATCCCTGATTTTCAGTTTCTCCCTCTCCACATTGTACGGTATGGAATAGCCACTGTCGCCGACATCATCCTGGCAGTGTATTCTCCTTTTTTCTCCCTTTCTTGTTATCTCTTCTACGCTCAGGTCACCCATCACTCTTGCCCCGTCCTCCTCCGGCCTCAGGCCCATATCCTCCCTCAACTTCTTCGTAAGTATTTCAAGGTCTTCTGCCAGCCGGTCGGAGTCGCCCTGTGAAGAAAATTTTCCCTCGCTCCACCCTTCTGAGATATAGTACATTTCCCTCAAAGTCGATGACTTGTGCTGCTCTATCATCTTTTTGATAAAGTCTATGGTATAGACAGTGCGGAGGAGCATGTACGCCCCGGGCAGGGATACGGCCGAGCGGGTGGACTTATTTCTTCCATATTTCCAGACCCTGTGTCTCTCATCAAATGCGATATTTGATTTTGTTCTAGAGGGTATTTCAAGCTCGGGTATCCTTGAATTGTCGAGGTCGTCGTATATTTCCCCGGCTATTTTCATCATTTCCTTTACAGCGGCCCTCCTGCGTTCTTCCATTGTCATTTTAACTTCCCTCCCATTTTTCCGCTCCTATAACATTCACTGGATCGATTCCCCTTATGTACAAACTATTCTCGTCAAAATCTCCCTTCTCCATTCCGAGCATATGGAATGATAGTTCTCTCTTCTCGGCAGGCTTCAATCCATCTATTTTCCACATTATATACCCTCTTTTTATCTCGTCTGCCGCGGGGTTCACTCCTCCCAGCAATCCTTCATCTGGAAGGGCGGCATACAGTTCGAAACTCTGAATCTTGTTTTTGTAGTTCGTGATTGAAATGGTGCTCACTATCTTTCCTTCCACGTACTGTACTCCATCATCAATCCATACGATATTCATTATTTTTGTGATGACACCCTCTATGGACGGGACGGCTTTTTCAAGTACCTCCGATGATTTTTTTGCAATTTCGGGCAAAATTTGTGATATGAGCATGAATTTATTCTTTGCCTTCACCTTCTTTTTCTTCTTTGAGAGGTGGCTTTTCATTTTCCGGGCGCACTGCCGCAGGGACAATTGTATCTCCCTCTCTATTTCGTCGATATTGGCAATTGCTTCTTTTGATTCCGACGTGAAGGGTATGTTCACCGACGAAATGTGGACAAGTATTATAGCGGGACCGAAAGGAATGCCCTTTCCACTCCGTTGCTGCAGGCCGTAGTGGCGCCAGTCCATATTTTTTATTCCCTTGGTTATTACGCAGTCGCCCTCCTGGTAAAGAAGTGGAACACGGTTTGCAAATCTGAAGATTTCAACCCTCTCCTCGGATGGCAGATTTCCGCCGTAGACTATGCCGGTCTCGACAAGAAAAGGAATACCAGAGTGTACGCTCGGGTTTCTCTTGTCGGTAGAGATGAATTCTGGGGAGAGTGTGTCCATTTCCTTTCTCAATCCTCTCTTTATCAGGATTTCTCCTATCGGGGAGAGGCAATCTGTTGGGGGGCCCATCAATTTAACTTTTTTGAAGGCATTGGCAACTTTTTTTGCATTCTCAAGGGAAATCTTATTCGGGTTGAACGATTGGTCAAGTTCCGCAATCTCTATTATTTTTTTTGCCTTCTGAATACTGATTGATGAGAACTCGCCTGAAAGAAACGAGGTAAGTTTTCTCGCTTTTGTCTCCTTTGCCATCTTTATGAGTGTCCCGAGTTCTATCCCGTACGGATGGGGTTTTATTTCCCTCGGCTGGGATGGTAATTTGTCTGTAACTCTTTCAAAAACGGTTTCATTCCCGTTCGGTTCGATGAACGTTATCTCGGCATGGGGATTCACTATGGCGGTACTTCTGAGGTATCCGTATGCTGACTGCTTCCTGTTCCTTACGTACATTCCCCCCATCGACAGCTCTATCCGTGTTCCGCTGTTTCTCTCCCAGTGTGTCATCTCATCATGCAGTATCTCCGGGCGATTCTTCTTTGTATCTATAACAAGGGTGCATCGATGGGCAGGGAAACCCTCCCCGATTTTTGATGTTACCACAGTCGGCTTGCCGGTTGTAAGCTGAGAGTAAAGCACGGCCGCTGATATTCCTATTCCTTGCTGCCCTCTTGATTGTTTTAGACTATGAAATCGAGAGCCGTAAAGAAGGCGGGCAAAAACGTGGGGTATCTGTTTCCTTACTATTCCGGGGCCGTTATCTTCAACTATTATGAGATATTCATTGTCACTTGTTTCCCGTATTTCAACGAATATATCGGGCAGTATTCCCGCTTCTTCACATGCATCTAGGGCGTTATCAACAGCCTCCTTTACTGAAGTTATCAAAGCCCTGGTCGAGGTGCCGAAACCCAGTATCTGTTTGTTTCGTTCAAAAAATTCTGCTACGGATATTTTTCTTTGATTTTTGGCAAGTCCCTCTGCTATAGAATGCATCCGTCGATATAACCATACGATTTATAAAATATTTACTACTCCGTAAGCCCCTCTGGTTGCTTGAATTTGCTGAAGGCATATGCCGCCTTTTCCACGTATTCACTGTTGCTCCTGAACCACTTTTCCCATCCCTCGAGTTTTTCGTTAGCTTCCTTCAGTTCCTTGTTCAAATCCTCGTATACCTTGTATAATTTCGCCAGCCGTTCCTGTTCTTTTTTGTACAGTCCTTCTATTTCATCGTATTTTTTCTTGTATCCTACATAATCTTTCAGCGGCTCTAGATTCTCCACTTTCTTCCTCAGAATTTCCGCTTCTTTTTTGTAGGGCAAATATTTACTCAAATCCTCAACTTCCTTCTCCAGCCTCGCCTTTGTTGTCTTTTCCCTGTCCAGTTCCGTCTGCAACCTTCCTTTTTCTGACTTGTACTCCCTCAGTTCGCTCTCAAGATTCTCCACCTTCTTCCTATCCTCCTCAAGTTCTTTCAGAGTTTTAACTTTTTTCTCTAAATCTGCAGTTACATTCTCCTGCTCCGAGAGTTTCTTCTTCCATTCCTCTGCCTCCTTCTTTTCTTTTGATATGTCATCTTCCTGTTTTTTGTAGGCGTCCCATAACTTCTCGAGGCGAATCTGTTCCATCTCCAGTTCTTTTCTGTACTTTTCCATGTCGCTAAAAGCACTTATTGACCTTTCATCCGCATCTCTTGTCTTTTTCTCCATCGAGTCAAGCATCTGGAACAGTCGTTCCATCCTGTTTACATCAATAAGACTCTTAACCTTTTCAAAAATCTCCTTTTCCTTGTAAGAGCCCTGAGCAATAGAATCAATTTCTGATAAAATCTCTTTAAAGTTATCCTTTATTCTCTCTATATCCTTACCGTAAATAATACCCATATCTGCCATTTTATCAGCACTTAAAGAATGATATTCTGCATATTTAAAACTTCCTTAGCCATTTTTTTCTGTAAGCATCTTTTAGTGCCTTTCTGCCCAGCATGTAGGGCTGGACTGCCTTTTTTGTATAGTTATATATGAACAGCGAATAGATTGCCATTGCAGCCACAATATACACCGATGACCTGAAAAACATGGCAGGCCATACCGCAAGTCCCATCAAGGAGGCGACAAGAAGGTATTTCATTTTTTGCCTTTTTTTAATGCCTGTGCCTATCCACATGGCGGTTGAGCAACTTAGAAGTAAAACCGATATGGAAATTACTGTTGCATAAAGGCCCTGCAGTGAAAGTAGTGATGATGTGCCCCTCAACAGTATCACTCCGAATGGGGACGCAAACCCAAGGCCGAGAGAGGCACCGTACAGAATAACACCCTCTTCGTCTTGGAACTTCGGCAGGTTCAAAACAACAAGTTTTGACAGACTTTCGAAAAATGAAAATATGAATGAAACGATTAAAATGATGTCTATTGCCTGCATCAGCAGGTCATAGTTGAACATCGTGAGGAACCAGATTTCCATGAAGTATACCAGCGTGCCCATTGCTATCCCTCCTATAAATGTCAGGAATATATAGTGTTCCTTGAATTTCCCCTCATACTCTCCGAGCGTCACATAGAGGATGAAAAGTGCAGGTATTATGCCAATCGGCAGCAAGGCCGAGCCAATATCCATGGGAATGTAACATTCAGTGTTATTTAGTAATTTTTGGCGATTTGCTATGGTAAATTAAATAATACGAAATACATTACCATATACGATGCATGATAAAGAATTGATAAAGGATTTGCAGAGAAAAGCTCTTCTTATAAGGAAGTATGTTGTCGATTCCGTTTATAGGGCGGGCTCGGGCCACCCCGGCGGAAGTCTGTCAATAGCAGATATACTGGCATGTCTTTATTTTCATGAGATGGGGCATGACCCGAAAAATCCCAGATGGCCGGACAGAGACAGATTTGTATTATCCAAGGGTCATGCCTCACCTGCTTTATATGCTGCACTTGCCATGGCGGGATATTTCTCTGTTGATGAGCTGAAGAATCTGCGAAAAACGGGACATTTCTTGCAGGGTCATCCTTGCATGAAGAAGGTTCCGGGGGTGGATATGTCCACCGGCTCATTGGGTCAGGGGCTCAGTGCAGGTATTGGAATGGCAATTGCAAGCAAACTGGACAAGAAGGATTACAGAGTCTTCGTTTTAATGGGAGACGGGGAGATAGAGGAAGGACAGATATGGGAAGCCGCTGCTTCCGCATCTCATCACTCACTGGACAACATTATAGCAATTCTGGACAGAAACGGATTGCAGATAGACGGCCATACGGAAGAAATACTCAATCTTGAACCGCTTAAGTGGCGGTGGAGGGCATTCGGGTGGGATGTGATAGAAATAGACGGGCACAACATCGAGGAAATACTTGATGCTCTTCACGAGGCGGATAAAAACGATAAACCAACCCTTATAATTGCATATACCATAAAGGGCAAGGGTGTCTCGTTTATGGAGGGGAGTTTATCCTTTCATGGAAAACCGCCCTCCGACGAGCAGTATGTAAAAGCCATGAGCGAACTAAATCAGGCAGAGGAGGAATTAAATGGTTAGCGCGAAAATTACGGACAAGATGAGAAATTTGAGGGACGGTTATAGTTCCGCATTGATAAAGCTCGGCTACGAAAATGAGAATGTGGTTGTGCTTGATGCAGATTTAGCCCTTTCTACAAAAACGAAGCGATTCGGCACCATCTTTTCCGAACGATTTTTTGACTGCGGTATCTCCGAGGCAAACATGATGGGTATGGCCGCAGGCCTTGCGACATGCGGGAAAATAGCGTTTGCATCCTCCTTTGCGGTCTTTGCAACGGGGCGGTGTTATGACCAGATAAGGCAGTCGGTAGCATATCCCGAGTTGAATGTGAAAATCGTGGCGACGCATGCAGGTATATCCGTGGGCGGCGACGGGGCGAGCCACCAGATGCTTGAGGACATGGCATTGATGCGTGCCCTGCCGAACATGCGAGTTATCGCTCCGGCGGATGCAATAGAGGTTGAGGACGTTGTACCCGCCATCGCATCTTATCCTGGGCCTTTTTACGTTCGCATGGGGCGAGCCAATGCTCCTGTACTTTTCAGAAGGCATACAAAATTTAAGGTGGGAAAGGCAAAACTGCTGAGGAACGGAGATGACATCACAATAATATCAACCGGGACGATGACCGCCGAGGCATTGAGAGCATACGGGTTACTGAAGGAGGAAGGCATCGGTGCAAGGGTAGTCCACATGCCGACGGTGAAGCCCGTGGACAGGAGGGCAGTGATGAAAGCGGCTGACGATACGGGACTCATAATTACCTGCGAGGAACATTCGGTAATCGGCGGGCTGGGAGGCGCTGTCTCGAGAGCGATGAGCGAGGACCCTGTGCCCATGACAAGAATAGGCATAAATGACACGTTCGGCGAATCCGGGGAGGCGGCCGAGCTGGTGAGAAAGTACGGTATGACGGCGGACAACATAGCGGGGACTGCAAAGAAAATGATAAAGGAAAAGAAGGGTTAGAGATTGAATATTTCTGATATTATTCCTTTCCCAAATATTTGAACAAGCCAGTCAAATATTTTTTCAATATATGTCCCTATCGCCTCTAAACACATCATATATTGTGGGTTTAAAAGAAAAAGGAATAGATAAAATCCTAGGGGTAGCCACCGATTTTCAGGCTTGGGTCTCCAAGCAAACACCATTCCTCTATTGTTTTCCCATCCTTTTTATCTGTCATCGGAAACTCTGTAAGATAATACGATATCGCTGCTCCATGAGTCTCTCCGAGAATATCCTTTTCTTCTTCTGTATATAACCTAAAAAATTCGATATCAATTCTATATCCATAATACTCTATACAATCAGGTATTCCATTTCCATTGGCGTCCCCCGTTCTAGCTGGACCATAAGATGTGCATCCTATGGTTGCTATTGCTCCACCATCAATTTTACGAGTCAGCCACCAACTGAAACACTCGGGACCGAAGGAAGCATGATTGATTATAGCTGATAAGTTTTCAAAGTCAAGTAGGTTAAGTAAACTAATATCAAACTTGCTATTACTACAACCACCAATCAAGCAAATTGGATACATATCCTTGTTCTTAAAAAGCATAAATTGAGCTTCATCGATTCCGATCCACACACTCTCATCCAGAGGAGGATGTGTTGCCCAGCTCATCGGGTTGCCGTGTCCCTCAAAATCCAAAAATCCGCATCCTTCGCTAACTGCATCAATAATATCTTTGCCCTCAGTCAAAGTGTTATCAGATGTAAAGAGTGTTGAAATTTCAAATCCAACATCTTTAAGATAATCTGCGGCTGCCAATACGGCAAGTTCTCCGTCATAATATTGGTCACCTGCAAACGAATCTCCTCCTATCCCAACGTATTTCTTAGACCAACTTTCTCCATATGCAGTTGTCTCATAGGTTATTATTTTCTCGACCATGATATCTACTTCAAATTTATTTCTACATGCCAACCTGCCTACATACACATCAGGATACCAATCAAGGACATCTTTCCCACCAAAACGCCATTCTCCAAAAATGCCGTTGCCGTTACTATCCCAATCTTCAAATACAATATTTCCATCGTCATACTTATAGATATCAGAGAAATAAAGATCGCTGAGGAAAAATTTGTCACCATCATTAACATCTAAATAAGAATATCTTACTGGACACCACCATTTGAACTCTTTGACGCCACCATGTCTTCCACCGACAAGTAACACGTATTTTATTCCCCACTGTTCTACAGCGTCTTTAATGAAATATTTTACCTTCTCGGCATCATCTCTTCCATTCACCGTGAAATAAGTGCCTCCGTAAATCTCGCTCAAGGTAACCAACTTTGTTGCAACCCCATAGGTTTCCTTATGATTGACTAAAGGCTGCAAAGCATCACTGAACTCAGATGGGGCAACAATGAGTAAATCATAGACATCATTCTGCAATAACGGCTTTTCTGAAGGTTCATATGTTACCTTTATTTCCATTTTATTAGTATACATCAATTCATTTGATGCAGGGATATATCTGCAAGGAAATGCCTGTATAGAAAGGAAAATGTTATGCCCGTCACTATCCCTTCCAGCCCCAATATTGTATGAGATCCAGTCTAAAGGATAAAGCTCGGTGCTCTGGTATACTGTTCCTTCTGTTATTTTTGTGTCAGCATTTTCCATATTATGGGAAATCGGCTTGGGTGCTGGTTGTATCTTTCTATCTAACTGCATTGTGTGGATTTCTGATGTCGTTACCTCCACGTTTTCAATTTTTGTTCCAAAGGGAAATGTCATAACCTCTGTTTTATAAGGCAATATCGGAAAGTCTTCATTCATTAGGTAGGCCATATCACTTTCAATAAGTGTGTACTCTTGATTTTCTTTTATTTTTGGTGGTGAAAAATTAATTGAAAAAACATTTGTTTCGTTATGTTTTCCTTTGGCATCTTCCAAAACAGGTGCATTTATTCCTGCAAGCGTTGATGTTCCTAAGAGCATCACGACAATCACAACCACTATTCCCAATTTTTTCATTTTATTTCACCTCTTTTTTTACTTTCCTACAGGTACAACAAACATTGGATCAAAATCATCATCTAGCCCAAGTATGGATAGGACGGATTCATCGTCTGTCACAGGAAACACATTTGCGGAAAGACCGCATGCTGTTGTTTCTAATAACACGTTATGGGCTGATGACCCTGCTTCAAAATGCCATACCCATCGTATACTTTCATCCGAAAAGTCATCATGCCATTCTGGTCTTGTGTGATCTATATCCAACACAGAAACGATGGTAAGAGGGGCAGAACTAACAGATAAATCAGATGCTTGAGCAATTTCATCTCTCATGTCCCCGTTTGCAACTTTCATCATAAAAGTCATTATTGGAATTCCAAAAAAGTCAACAGGGGCACTCTTGAGTAACCAATTTATGCTGGTTAGAAGATTAGGGTAGTATCTATAAATGCCAGATTCTGTAATTGCATATATATCAAATGGATAATAACCATGCCCGCTCGGGACAGTTCGGTGTCTTTTCACCGTATTTGACGAACCACTCTTATCAAGGTAATACGAGAATCCATAGGACGACCAGATTAATTGACTTATCTCCTGCTCTGTTAACTCACCAGCAAACGATGTCCCCTCGTTTCTTTCTTCTAATGCAGTCGTTAAAGATATATCTGATGCCTCAACTCGTGGAAGCAATGAAATCCACTGTGGCTTATAGTCAAAATTATATGGGTGTTCTGGGTGACCAAGAGGCATAACAATCTTCCCTTTTTCAGTAGAGGGGACACCCATCTTTCTATCTATGGGCGATGTCGGTACCTCTGCTGTAACCACCACCCCTAAATCAATGGCATTCGCCGAGAACTGAATATTCTGATACATCGCCCCGATTTGAGCGCATCCAATGTTTTCATCGCTCTTGGTTTTATTCCAGACAAGAGCCAATTGGATAGGTGCCTTATATTGCCATCCAACCCCGTCCCTGTAATCTCCTTCCATATAAAAAACAAGTGAATGGTTCAATGCATCATATTTGTATACTGTATCCTCTTTTAGAACATAAATCTCTATTGCATAGTTGCCACCAATGTCGTAAATAGTTCGTTTTCCATCATCTCTGTATCCACATGCAGACCATAGAATCGTAGATAATTCTTCGTCGGTTACAGGCTCATCGGTAAACTCTCTTACCGACATTCTCCTGAAAATAGCCTCTTCAAGAGGCATATCAATCGTAAGTGGTGGAGGAAGCATATAGTCCTGTAAAGCAAAGCCTTCTTTTTCTCCACTCATAAAAATTGAAGAATTATGTAATCCCATTGTTGGCATGATGGCAAGACTAAAAAAAACTGCTATAACTCCAACAACCAACCTTTTTTTCCATATCGTCTTTCCCATTTTTTGCCTCCGCAAGTATATAATAAAAGTTTATACAAAAACTTTTCTATTGCTTGACGGCGTCATGTTAACATATGAAAGCATATGGAATATTTTGGTGGATTCGGCAAGTTAAGTCATCGATAAAAACCCCTATATATGCCAATTTTATTGCCAAGTGGAGAAAATGAAAATATTTATCGATACGGCAGATTTGAATGAGATAAAGGAGGCGTATTCATGGGGCGTCGTTGACGGCGTGACGACCAATCCGTCCCTGATAAAAAAGGCGGTTGACGGACTGAAGGTAAGGGGAGAGGTGGTCACAATGGAGGAATACATAAAAGGAATATGCATTGCCGTCGATGGTCCGGTGAGCCTTGAAGTCAAGGGGGTAAAAGCCGGGGAAATCATAAAAGAAGCCGAGACACTTTACAAAAAATTCAATTCGGTGAACGGTAATGTCGTAATCAAGGTTCCGGTAAATACTGCAATGTCTGAGGGAGATGGGAATTTCGAGGGCATAAAGGCAATAAAGCATCTTGAGGGCAAGGGCATTCCTACAAATGCAACGCTTGTAATGTCGGCGGAGCAGGCGCTGATGGCGGCGAAGGCGGGAGCAAGTTATGCAAGCCCATTTCTAGGCAGGATAGACGATTATATCCGAAAAAATCTGGGCATAGAATTTGGAAAGAGTGATTATCACGGCACCGGGGTAATGAAAAAAATTGAAACGGCAGAGGCGGTGGAACTGCTGGGGATTAGAGACCCTGCCGATATATATCGTAAATTGTGCGATGCCGAGCTTGGCGACAGTGGGGTGCACAGCGGTGTGGAGTTTGCAGAGATCATCATGAAAATATACAGGGCTTACAATTTCGGGACAAAGGTTATTGCAGCAAGCATAAGAAATGCCCGTCAGGTGAGGGAGGTGGCAGAACTGGGTGTAGATATTGCAACAATACCCTTCGGCGTAATAAAGGAGATGATGTCTCACTACAAGACAGTGGAGGGGATGAAGAAGTTTACAAATGATGTTGTCCCCGAATACAGGGCATTGTTTGAATAGAATTTGTAAATTGGCAAAAATAAAGACATGTATTCTGAGAATAGCAATGCATATTTACCTCTCTCTTATTCTTCTATCATGCCCCTGCGTATTTGCATTATTGACAAAATAGTCAATAACACCTCGATTCACAAGACATTTTATTTTGAGGATAGGGAATGCAGGAAGGCAAATCCCGGGCAATTTGTGATGGTCTGGGTGCCCGGAGTGGACGAAATGCCGATGTCCCTCTCTTGCATACGGGAAAGGCAGGCTGTCACTGTTGAGGTGAAGGGAGAGGGAACAAAAAGTATGCATGAAATGGAAGAAGGGGATAAAATAGGCATAAGTGGTCCGTATGGAAAAGGCTTTTTCATTCGTGGGAACAAACCCCTGTTTATTGCAGGTGGTACCGGCATCGCTCCTTTATTTCCTTTGGTAGAAGCGGCAAATAGTGGGGGAACAGTCATTATGGGGGCCCGCACTGCTTCTCTCTTACTTTTTGAGAAAGAACTGAAAAACATGGATGTAGATTTATATATATCAACGGATGACGGCTCGAAAGGACGCAGGGGATTTGCCACGGATATACTTGAAGAAATGGTCGGTGAGGGATTCGACATGGTCTATACATGTGGACCGGAAATAATGATGAAGAAGGTGCTTGACTTATGTATGAAAAACAGCGTCCCCATGCAGGCAAGCCTTGAGAGATATATGAAATGTGGAATCGGTATATGCGGTTCATGTGCAATCGACGGCTATCATGTCTGCAGGGACGGTCCCGTCTTTGAGGGCAACATTCTGTCAAAAATGGATGATTTCGGAAAATGGAAGAGAGACGAGGCAGGAAAGCAGGTGAGTATATAGTGCTTCAATTCTTTCCGTAGATTTCTATGAATTTTTCTATGCTTCTGTCGTATGTCGCCTCGACATCGTCTGGAAACAGGCATGCCGGTAGCTCGCGCCTGCTCCAGTGATAGCGTATGCATTCGCAACATTTTCCCTTCCTGTTGCACGGTTCCCAGGTGCAGTTGCAGTTCCGAAGATTTCTGTCTCTATCGCATTCCATGCCTGACCATATGCACGGCGTCTTTTATAATCTTGTCATGGTCGAAAGCTAGCGGCGGCAGGTCGTCCAAATCAAAAAATTTTGCTTCCAGTGCGTCATCGTTTCCCCTAGGCGTTTCTCCTCCAGTGGAAACAAAGTAAACAACGGATACAGTATGTCCCCTTGGATCCCTTTCCGGATCCGAGTAGACCCCTACCAGCTTTTCTACGGCTGTTCTAAGCCCTGTTTCCTCCTCCGCCTCCCGCACCACCGCCTCCTCCACCGTTTCGCCATATTCAACGAAGCCCCCGGGCAATGCCCACTGCCCTCTGAACGGCTCGTTTTTCCGCCGTATGAGCAGAATCTTTTCGTCCTTGATAATCACGCCATCGACTGTGAGCTTCGGATTTTTGTACTCCATGAAATGCAATATATTTGCCAATAAAAATGCATTGGCTGTCAAAAATAGGGCAATAAATGCATCGTTCGCTCAATTGGAGCGGGATAAACAAGTATGTTAAATACGCAAGTTATATAAATATACTTTATATACTTACGATACTACTTGTGCTACTCAGAACATTTTATATACAACCGGCATATACAGTATCATGGAAAAAGAAAATTTTGATGAGAAAAAAGATAAGGAAGAGGGCTCGGAAGAAAAAGATGCAGAAAATGCAGAGATGAAAAATATTAAAATTTCCATGCTAGTAAAAAACTACCTTGACAGTCAAGGCCAAAAAGGGGAAACGTACAATTCTTTATTGAAGAGGCTTTTAAAAATATCTTCTGAGGGAAGATACAGCGATTTGGAGGAAAAAATCACAAAGTGTACAGAGAGTAACAAAATAATAGTGTGGAAAATCAGACAAAATGATTATCGTAATATTGCCAAATTTATTTACAACTTTGGCTATGAAGATGATGACGTAAAAGTAGATATAAGAGAGTTTCAGAAGGGCTGGGGAAACGGTCTTTATTACAGTGTGAACGGTATAACATTCGCTAAGATATTGCCGCAATATGAGAGTGTGATGGTAGGATGGATTATCGAAGAAAAAGGTAAATTAGTTTGGGGCGGGATGTGTACGCTAAAAGAAATGGATGATTTTGATACCCATTTTTATAACCGCTATTCGGAGAAGATAAGAGAAGCTTATTACCTCGCAAAAAAGATAGCAAATGGATTGGGTGATAAGTATATCACTCTCAATAATAAGATGGCAACGATAGAGGAATCCATTAGAAAAATTCAGGATGAATTAAAAACAATAAAAAAGAAAACAATAAAAAAGAAAGAAGGAAGTTAAAATGAAAGAAATAACATTGGAAGTTTCTGAAGCACTTTCAGAAGATGTGGGATCAGGAAGGGCAAGATTGGATGATAGGACAAGAATAGAGCTTGACATAACCCCCGGCGATATAATAGAAATAGAAGGTAGTCAGAAAACATCGGCAGTTGTATGGAAAGTCCGCCATATAAATGAAGGAAAAGGAATAATCAGGATAGACAATCTTACCAGAAAGAACGCTGGAATTGAAATAGGGGACAAGGTAATAGTTAGGAAAATAGTTCCCAAAACAGCAAAAAAAGTGGTAATGTTTCCGATAATTCCTGAGGGACAGAAAATCCAATTCGGACAGGATATAGAACATCTTGTTAAAAGAGGACTGCTGAATAGGACCGTGAGTATGGGAGACACAATCGTTGCACCCGGTATAGCCCTATTCGGGAATAGTTTACTTTTCTCTGTATACTATACAAAACCAAGAGGAATTGTAGTTATTGGAGAAGAAACAGTTGTTGTTGTTAATAAGGATCCTGTAGAATATCCATTCCAAATATCTGGGAAAGACGAAATTAAGATTTTGGAGAATTTTATCAAGGAAAACCCAAAATTAGATAAAAATGTAATAGTGGCAATACAACAATTAATTCCTATCATAAAACGCCTAAAAGAAGTGAGGGAAGGTGCAGAAAGAATAAAAAAGGATTCTATTGATTTATGTACCAGAATGGATATGCTATTAGAAGCATTAGGCTATTCGGAGGATGATAAAGATGAATAGTGCAGATAAGTTTGAATTTTTTGCATCCGAGAAAAGGAAAGAAAGCAAACCCAAAGATTTTTTATCCGAGATGGCAGATAAAACAGAAATAGTTATACTAAAAAATATTAAAAAACAGTTAAAACTTGCAGGTATGTCAAATTGGATTTTAATGTATTATGGTAAGTTGCTTTCGTTACTTATGGATGAAGTCCCTCACAATTATGAAAGAGTTTTTCTCGAACCAGAAGAATTAGCCAATAATAAAGAGAAACTAGAAATGATAAAAGAGAATCTGTCCCTTATTATGGTAAGTTGTATAGGCGTGGCGAAAACCCTTAAAATAGACTTACATAATCCTATTGTGGAAACATTGAAAAGAATTGAGGAGGATTGTTAAGTTGCTTGGGTTTGGTCATATAAGGTGGTATCATATCGAGAAAAGCAGGTTTAAGCAAAAGAGCAAGGAAGAACTCAGTAAAAGAGGTATTAGATTATTTAGAGGGTGAAAATAATGGATGATAATGACAGAAAATTTTTTACAGAAGAAAAGAAAAGAATAATAGGAATTTACAAGGCATGTGAGGAAGAGCAGGAAAGATTATCCAAAGAAAAGGAAATTCGCTCTGAACTGAATATTGACAGGCTTGTAGATAATGAGCGTTACAGGGGTGAATCAAAAAACTTCTATGGGGCGCTTGGTGATAATTCGCATTTTTATAGAGGGGGATTCAAAATAGAGGACGGACAATTCATTGAGCAAATAAAAGCAGGGTTGGCAAGGGAACTCGTGGGGATAATAGAGGAAGAACTTGAGTTGGAGGAAAGATGAAAGTTCTTCACGTGGCTGACACACACATCGGCTATTCGACGTACCACAAAGTTGACGAGAACGGGCTGAACCAGCGAGAGATGGATGTGTATGATGCCTTCAGGCAGTTTGTGGACTATGCGGTTGAGAAAAAGCCCGACCTGATTGTTCATGCCGGAGATTTGTTTGATACAGTCCGTCCCACCAACAGAGCGATATCATTCACTCTCCAACAGCTCATCCGCATATCTAACGAGGGCATACCCATGGTGATAATATCCGGAAACCACGAAACGCCCAAGTTGAGAGAAACGGGCAGCGTATTCCGTATTTTCGAGCATCTTGACGGCATATATCCCGTATACAAGGGGAAATACGAGAAATATGAATTCGGAGATGTAATGGTTCATGCAATTCCCCACTGCAGCACAGGCGATGATTTGAGGAGAAACATAGAAGATATGGATGCGAAAGAGGGTGTTTTCAACATCCTGATGCTGCATGTCGGCGTTGCCGGCATAAAGGAATTCCGCACGGGTGACTTCAACGAGCAGGTGGTGCCGAGCGGCTGCCTGTCCCCTGATTTCGATTACATCGCACTGGGGCACTATCACAAAAAGACGAGGGTGACGGACAATGCATATTATTCGGGTTCGACGGAACACCTGTCCTTCAAGGAGGCGGGCGGGGAAAAGGGTTTTTTCGAGATGGATACCTCCACCGGTAGGGCAACCTTCATTCCGTTAAAAGTAAGGGCCATGGTGGATACGGGCATTATAGACTGTGCCTCCATGTCATCGGACAAGATAACGGGCGAAATAATGGAAAGGCTTAAAAATACGGGCACGGAGGGAAAAGTGCTGAAAGTGACATTGAAGGGAATGAACAGGAGCACGTACAAGGGGCTGAACTTTCACGAAATCAGAAATGTCGCATCGGATGCGCTCCACTTCGAGCTTTCCTATGAACTAAAGGAGATGGAGCAGGAGGTGGCAGGGGAGGGGAGCATCGGCTCACTTATAGAAGAATGGAAGGAATATCTGTCCGGCATCGCCATAGAAGGAGATAGGGATGCAATAGAAGGAATGGCCATGAAGTACCTCTCGGAGGTGAGCGGTTGAAGCTTCTATCCATTGTGCTTCACAACTACAGGAAATTCCAGCATGTCGAGATTATCTTCCCTGACGGCATCACGGCAATCATAGGCAACAACGGCTCGGGGAAATCGACAATCATAGAAGCCGTGGGATGGGCGATATACGGTAGTAAGGTTGCCCGCACCAACAAAGAAGGCATAAGAAGACAGAGTGCAAGTCCCAACGAGGAATGCTGGGCCCGGCTGACGTTTGAGCTCGGGGGAGATGTGTACGAGGTTACTAGGATGATGACCCCGTCTTTCTCGGCCGATGCAAACGTCAAGGTGAATGGGTTGGTGGCAGCCTCCTCCGCCACCGGCGCCACCCGGCTGCTGGAGAAGAGGATAGGAATGGATTACGATGCCTTTTTCACCTCGCTGGTCGCCCGGCAGAAGGAGATAAATGCACTTTCGAGCAGGACACCGGGGGAAAGGAAGAAGAGCATGCTCAGGATGCTGAAAATCGATGCCATCGAGGATGCGGTGAGGAAGGTGAGGGATGACCGAAAGGGGAAGGAGAATGTCGTGGAGGCGATGGAAGGCACTCTTAAGGACATGGATGAACTCAAAAAGGGCATGGATGAAAGCAGGGCAAAAAAAGAGAGTCTGGCGTTAAGACTGCATGAAACGGAGGACAAAATTTCGTTGCTTGAGGGGGAGGTCGGGGAGCTGGAAGTCAGGAGAGAGGCGGAGAAGAAGAAAGCCGAGAGGTATAACGAGCTGGAAAGAGAGAAGGTGCTGGTTGGTGAGAGGGCAGAGTCGAAAAGAAGGCAGATGGAGGAAAAGGAAAAAGAGAGGATTTCACTCACGAAAAAAAGGATACGGTACGGGGAGATAGAGCCGTTGGAAAAAGAGTATGATGCCCTAAAAAAAGAAAAAGAGCACATGGAAGGCATGAGGGAAAAATACCTTTCGGTCAAGAAGTTAAGGGAGGATATAACCGGCTTTCGGAAGGAGACGGAGGGGATGGATAAAACCATTGTAACTCTCGAGGAAAGGTTGAAGGAAAGGGAAAAGATAGGAAAAGAAGCGAGGGAGCTGGAAGTCGGACAGAGAGAAATCACGGACAAAAAGGAGAAAATAAAAAGTTCGATAAGGATAAAGGTTTTTCAGATAAAGGCATCGGAAGAGAAAATAGAGGCGACCGAAAAGGAGAGGAAAAAAATAGAGGAAATGGGACCCGACAGCAGCTGTCCCACATGCGGCAGGCCTCTAGAAGGGCATTATGGTAAAATTATCAAGAATTTTGCGGAAAAGGCGGAGGGTGAACGAAAAAATATCGAAGCGCTCGGGGCGGAGCAGCGCTCACTTAAGGATGAGCTTGAGGGGCTGGATGCCGAGGAAGAAGCGTTGAAAAAAAGGATGGACGGGGCAATAAAACTTATGGAAGAGATAAAGGAGAATGAACAGAGATTGGGACATGTATTGGAGACTAAAAAGGAAAGGGAGGCAAAGGTAGGGCAGATTGAAGGCAAAATTGCCGGGATGGGAAAGGTGGAATTTGACGAGAAAATATACGGGGGGTATGGGGAAAAACTCGGGGAACTGATGCCGGTAAAAGAGGATATAATCGTTCTCAGGAACGAAATCAAGAGACTGCCCGAGGTGGAGGGTACCATCTCGCAGTTGAAAATCGATATGGAATTGCTTGACAAGAGGGCGGAGGGTATAGCCCGGGAAATCAAGGAACTGGATTTCGATAAACAGAGATACGAGGCAATCGAGAAAAAATACGAGGAAAAAAGAAAGGAGATGCAGGGAATGAGGGAGGGACGGGTGCGGCTGGAGGGGGAGATAAAGCAGGCAAAATTGGATTTGGAACGACTTGAAAAAGACATGAAGGAACAGAGGGAAGCGAGGGGAAAAATAAAGGCATTGAGAAGGGAGATACAACAGCTTGAGACACTTGCGGGCGACCGCGATTCCGGTCTTCTCAATGATTTCAGGAGATATTTGATTTCAAAGATAGGGCCGGTGCTTTCATATCATGCTTCAAACTTCTTCAACGTATTTACGGGGGGAAAATACAGCCAGATGGAGATAGACGACAATTATGATATATTTATCTACGACAACGGGGAAAAGTTCGCCATCAACCGTTTTTCCGGGGGGGAGGAGGATCTGGCAAATTTGTCCCTGCGTCTTGCAATCTCCCAGATTATAGCCCAGCGCGCCGGCAATCTTGAATTCAATTTCATAGTGCTTGACGAAATATTCGGTTCGCAGGACAACGAGAGGAGGGCAAACGTACTGAATACCCTGGGAGAGTTGTCTCACCAGTTCCGTCAGGTCATACTCATAACCCACATAGAGGAGATAAAGGACGGTATGCAGTACGTCATAAAAACCTTTGAGGACGAGGAGGGTATATCTCATGTGAGGGTGGAATAATATAACAGGCATAACAGAAAATATTAAATCCAGCACTTAATACAATCTCAGGGCCGGTAGATCAGCTGGAAGATCGCCACCTTCGCAAGGTGGAGGCCACGGGTTCAAAAGAGGGGGTTGCACCTCATTAAGGGGGGATGCAACCTGTTTGAAAATCCCGTCCGGTCCATATTTTTGATTTAAAAAGACCAGAAGAAAATTAAATGAATTAGCAGGGGCGGTATTTGTTTAGATAATAGATAGAGGTCAGTGTTCTGAAGCTGAGGATTGTCCATTAGATAAGGCCACACTATATTTTGAAGAGTGAAAGCCATCCTCATAAGGAGAGAACTTCAGACGCCTGGTCAGTATCAAATGATAAATAAGTTTAAAAATAATGAAATTCTATTAAATTATATGGGCTTTCAAAATAAATCAAAATCAGTCGCACTAATTGTATTATTGATTGTTCCATCATTTTTTTCCCTCGTGTTTATAGTTGATCCAGCGGATTCATTGGCGGGAGGTCTAGAGTATAACAAAAACTCAGAGCCAGTTTGTACTATTGATAATAAAGCATTGATTAAGAGCGATATGTGCTGTCTTGAGTATGGTAATGAAACGTTATGTCGAAAAATTGGAACCTTTCAGGATTCTAATTTTAGTGTCAAATGTGAATATTATATGGGCATTAGAAAGGAGAATGTTTTAATGTATTTTTTTACATATGAACTTAACAACTCTGGAAAATTTTACCCTCTTGTAATCAATCTTTATACGTGGCCAGAAAAAATAGTTACAGATGATTTTGAAAACCCACTAAATGAAGAACCTTTAATGGTAGATACGTTTCCTTTTGTTTTATCAGGAAATAATAGAAGTTTGTACTTCCCCGAAAATAAGAATTATGAATATTACCTCTCTAATTCACAAGGAGAATATATATTATACATTTACTCAAAAACATCGAAAAATACAGACCATTCATCGATAGAAATGGTTGCAGTTTCAAGTGTTTTAAATAAATCAAACTTTCATGAATGCTCCCCTATTTATCTATACGAAAATCCGCCGACTTGGAGTTCGTTTGGTCCAGAGCGGACAAAAATTGAAATAAAAAAATTTTTCACAGGAAGAATGTTGAGTTGGCATCCTGAATTGCCTTATGTAGAATTATCACTGGAAATATGTCCACCCAATGAAAGTGATAATGGAAATAAGACCTTGGTTATCAAATTTAACGGCATTTCGGGGATGATGACTGAGAACGTATCGTATGATATAAACAATAAAAGATGGTGCTTCCCAGAAGAAGGCACAGAGCAGATATATTTTAACTATAATAGTTGGTTGTACCCATTAAGTAAGTACATAACAACAATAAAAATTGATAGCAACATATCATTCAATGGTAGCCAATCTTTGGAGATACCTGGCAAACAACTACTGGATGCTGAGGTTATCTATAAATGGGATGAGATAAAAATCGAAGTGTATAACAATTGGTGGACGTGCATTCTATTGATTTTTATTTTGTTATCTTATTTGCCTGCTATTAGTTGGTTTAGGAAATACCTAAAAGATGAAGAAAAAACATTCTCGTCATCGTTGGTGGTGTACGAGGTCATTCCAATTCTCTTTAGTGGTTTCTCGTTGTTAGTTAACTGGATTCCACTGAAGAGTATCTTATTTTTGGTATTGCTATCGAGCTGGGTATTCATTCCCTTAACTTTTGGTTTAATTAAAAAATATAAACGTTGAAATTTAGTTGTGACATTTTTTCACTACCACTGGCCATTAAGGTAGTCAAGTAGGATGGCAAGAAAACAGATAAGATGAATCATGTGGTTTTTGCATTATTTACATAAACTTCCTTTTGATCCAGGTCCTATCAAAATCTCTGTCATTTGAATAAATCGTGCTTATATTCATCCTTTTCATAACAGCTAATGAAATGCAGTCATTGAAATCGATTTTATACTTTTTTACAAATTCAGATGCCGCTATAAAGTCTCTCATATCTAAGGGTATTATCTCCAGGTGGAATATTGAGGATATTAGTTTTATTTCTTCTTCTATCTCTTCTGACCTTTTATGTTTTTCAAGCCACCAACATACTTCTGCAAGATTTATTTGAGAGGTTACTGCTTTCTCTCCACTATCAATTCTCTCCAGTATTATTTTTGATACCTCTCCAAACTCAGGGTGTCCCTGGATGGCATAAATGAAGACATTGGTATCTACAAATCTTCTTCTATTCTTTTCTTCATCCATTCTCTGGCCTCTCTTTTTGGATTTTTCTCTGGCTTTACTTTTACGCTTCCATACAATTTTTCCACAGGTTTTTCTACCATATCCTTGGATCTTATTACCAGTTTTTTATCATCTATCGAGATCAATATCTTTTCTCCCTCCCCTATTTTCAGTATCTTTCTCATTTTCTTGGGGATGACAACTCTCCCGCCCACCGATACTTTCATTTCTTCCATTTTCCCACAAAATACATGTAGTTTTGGTATATAATATTTGTCATTAAATATTATCCATAGAGATTTTGTCAAATAAAAGATGGTACAATTCTCTTGTCAACTAGTTATTAATAGCAATGATTTGTAAAATCTGTGACATGAACGAGACAACCAACTCTGACGGCATCTGCGATTACTGCAAACTATCAATGTTGTTTAATAAAGATACTCGCTTATTATACGCCGTATGATGCAGCCGTGAAATCTTTTCATAACCACTTTTTTCTCTTGAAATATACTAACATTGAGATACCTATAATACCCATTACAAGCAAACCTGCAAAATAACCCCAATGCCAGCCAAGCTCCGGCATATACTGGAAATTCATCCCGTAGATTCCTGCTATAAAAGTAAGTGGTATGAATATAGTGGCTGTGATGGTCAGCACCTTCATAACTTCGTTCATCCTGTTGCTCACACTGGAAAGGTAAATATCCAGCATTCCTGATAACATGTCACGGGACGTCTCTATGGCGTCCATCACCTGGATTGTATGGTCGTAAACATCCCTGAAGTATATTTGTGTGGACTCTTGAACAAGTTTTGATTCCCCCCTTTCCAGACCGCCAATGACTTCCCTTAAGGGCCACACCGACTTGCGCAGGAATATCATCTCTCTTTTCAGGCTGTGGATTGCCTGCAACGTTTCTGGTGTTGGGTTTGTCACCAGATCCTCCTCCATACCCTCTAACTTCTCACCAACCTTTTCCAAGATCACAAAATAATTGTCAATGACACTGTCTATTAACGCGTAGGCAAGGTAGTCCGCGCCCATTTTTCTAATGCGGCCTTTGCTACCACCTATCCTTTCGCGAATGGGGTTAAATACATCCCCTTTCCTCTCCTGGAAGGAAATTACGAAATTTTTACTGATTATTAAACTTACCTGCTTTGTCTTAATCTCATCCTCTTTTTCATCGTAATAAATCATTTTTAAAACCACGAAGATGTAATCTCCAAAGTCCTCCATTTTCGGGCGTTGACCTGTATTAACAATATCTTCCAGAACAAGGGGATGCAAACCAAAATGCTTTCCTATCGCCTCTATAATACCAAGATTGTGTATCCCGTCTATGTTTATCCAGGTTACTGTGGGCTTGTCCTTAAAAGGAAGGCATTCCTCAACCTTTTTTACTTCCCTCTCCTCAAAATGCTTTTCATCATAATCAATAATTGTAACCTTAATTGTCTCATCCTTTTCCTTGCCCACATGGACAAGAGTCCCGGGGGGGAGTCCAGCCTTTTTTGATATTTTTTTAATCAATCGCGACATATCTACTCATCTCTCACGCCGGGGGTAATATGGTGTATAACTCATATTTCACGAACTTTTCACTCCCATAGCCATCTAACCGGAAGCTATTGCGAACTTTTATTAGCCCCAACCGCACATGTAGTAATCATATCTCTAAATTTAAACATTCCTAAAAATCTTTCTGGCTGTTTACATATTATAAAAATGATAAACTACAATCTGTAGTCTATTCTGTGGCTATTTACTTAAATCCATAGCACATATAGTATTGTATGCCCAAGAGTAAAGAAAAACTGAAAAAAGAAATTGGGATGTTAATCAACCAGGGATACAAAGAAATCCCTGACCATGAAATGATGGGCAAAACACTTCGCATGAGAAGAGGAGACCAGCA
Source organism: uncultured Thermoplasmatales archaeon (assembly GCA_964606745.1). Classification (GTDB taxonomy): domain Archaea; phylum Thermoplasmatota; class E2; order UBA202; family DSCA01; genus VBQP01. The sequence goes on from CAZSHJ010000003.1 coordinate 29,730, forward strand.
GTTTTTCTATCCGGATACAAAAAAGGTTATTCAAATGGTAAGGCGTGGCTCTAAGGATAACAAACTTTACTATGTTGTTTACGGGGACAGAAAATACCATGATGATCTATTCCTCGTACCAGCAGAAAACTTTGGAGATGAATTACCCGGCAAAGACCAGAAAACCTTTTCCCAGTTGAACGCCCGAAAATGGAGTGAAAAAAGGAAATGATTAAAATGGAAAAGAGGATATTAGGTGTTTTGGTTTGTGTACTGATGATTGCAACGGTTTTTCCAACTGTGGCAATAGGAAGTGAAGAATTGGTTTATTCTCTTCGGCAGATAAATTGTGACTACCTGGAGATAAATGTTACAACAGATAAGCAAAGTTATCAAAAAGGCGAACCAGTCAACATCATCATTACAAATGTTGATGAAGTGCCTATGTTAGGTTTTCCTTATCTTGACATCTATAACGTCTCCGCAAATGACCTTGTATTTTGGGCACGACCTGTGGACATGCCTGATTTATGTCAACTTGACCCCGGGGAAAGCCAAAATTATACCTGGAATCAAAAAGATATGCATGAAAATCAAGTAGATGTTGGAGAATATATGGTTCTTTTCACCCTCATGGCTTGCTTTGGACCAGTTGCCAGAGACAACGCTAAATTTATGATATTTGACCGTTCTTTAAACGAACCACCAAATCAACCAACAAAGCCTTCTGGTAAAACAAATGGAGAAACAGGTACCTCATACTCATACTCATCGTCAACCACTGACCCGGAAGGAAATCAAATCTACTATATGTTTGACTGGGATGACGGAACCAACAGTGGTTGGATTGGGCCATTCGACCCAGGACAGCCAGCAAGCGAATCACACATCTGGAATGCTCAGGGTTCATATCAAATCAAAGTAAAAGCCAAAGATGAATATAACGCAGAAAGCGATTGGTCTGATCCTTTGCCAGTTAGCATGCCAAAAATCTATGAAAATACGTTATTAGCATTGCTGGAAAAACTCAATGAATGGTTTATGCAAGCATTTGGAAGAGAGATATTGTCGTGGGCGTTCAACCTATAAAATATCTTGAAAAAATGATTTGTAAAATCTGCGGCGTGAACGAGACAACCAACTCTGACGTCATCTGTGATTACTACAAGCTCTCCCTACTGTTCAATTACTACCTGCGGTTGCCGGAATTCTCTGCACGGATATGGCAATGGTTGTCTACGGATATCCGCCTATTCTCAAGCTCGGGTCGCCCAGCAGAATCCACTGCTGCACGGCTTTTTCATCTATGGAATCCCATCCCAAGTCGGGGAACCACCAGCATTCGGGCAGTGTAAAGGACTTGAAGTGGCTGATGTAGCTGGTCTGGGTCTGGGCGTATGCGGTACCCAGCATGTCATATTCATGCTCGCCGTACTGGCGGAAGAACTCCGAGGTAATCCAACCGTCTCCTGCCCCAACCGTACAGAACTCTCCTTCCCAGCCCCAGCCGAAGCCCGTGTTGCCCATGGATGCAATAGCTCCCGTTTCGGGCATCTTCACAATATACCAACTCCAGCATTCAGGTGTGGGCTGACCGTAGGTGTGCATGTAGATATTTTTACCGAAGAAGAGCAGGAAGAAGATATCCAGTACTGAGGGAACCAGTGACACGTTGAACAGGCTGTTGTGACAGCCACCCACTACCACCACCGGATATTTACCCGTATTGGCCAGCTGCTTCATGGGAAATGCCGGAAATTGTATCCAGGGGAAGAATGGGGAAACCTGGGAAACTGTAAGGCCGTCCACCGAACCGTACTGTCGGTTGCCGGGTATGCCGGGATATTGGTCGCCCCAATACCCAGGGCTGCCGTGCCCGGAGAAAAAGGCGAAACCGTGACCCTGGCTGAAGGCCTCGATGATGTCAGTCTGACCGGTAAATCGGCCGTTGGATGTCCATACAATCTCCTGTTCAAACCGCTCCGGCATGTAGTAGAGGGCTCCTCCTCGACCGTGCAGGGACTTGGCACCGGTGACCCATTCGCCTTCATAATAGACCTCGGTGTGGTTGCGGTAGTCGTTGAACATCACCTCCCCGTTGCTGTTTTCTATCCACAGGTGTACGTCCGTGACGTTGCCGTAGGGCTGCGGGTCATAAGACTTGCCTCTGATGTGCAACACGCCGTCCATGTAAGAAACGTTTGCCCACCAGAAAAGAGTGTTGCAGTACGCCTCGCTCTCGCTGGGGGTGTACGAATAGTCATCGCTGCCCAGGACATCGCCATCAGATATAGATACGATTTCAGTAATAGGTGGGGCCGGATACCCATCTTGCAGGGCAGGATTGAGATGGTCGTCGTGGTTGAAATGCAGTTCGGTGTCGGCACCCCGGTCAAGGTCAACGTTAACCACGTCAGCTGGGCCAGTGTCGCCATCGTCGTTGGTGCTCTGGGCGTAAATGGTGTATTGTCCGTCGGGAAGACCCGTGGTGTCCCATTGGAAGTCCATGTCATGCTGGTCAAGAAACCCGTCGCCGGACGCCACCATGACGCTCTCAAACCAGTCGGCATTGTAGGTAGTGGTCTCGTAAGTGATAATCTTATTCACCACGTCCTTAACCTCCTGGACGTTCCGGCAGGCCAGCCGGCCCACGGCTACATCCGGGTATAGGTCTGTAACATCCTCCGGGGCACCTGTCTCGTCGGTCCATTCGGCAAAGATGCCGTTGCCGTTGCTGTCCCAGTCCTCAAATGCACCCCCTGTCTTGTAGATGTCGGCGTAATACAAGTCGCAGGGATAACCGGGCTCTCCGGACACCAGATTTGAATATCTTACGGGTACGTGCCATCCCTGAACTCCGCAGTTGGCATTGTCACGGGGCTTGGCATACAACAAGGACTTGAGTCCGCCGGCTAGGATAACGTATTTAATGCCCCAAGACTCGATGGCGTCTTTGATGAAATATTTAATTTTCTCTGGCTCATCCACACCGTCATACTGGGCGTAGATGTCCTCGGTGGTTTGGAGAAGGGTTGTAATGCCCATGCTGGTCTTGTGGTCCGCCAGCCACTGCAGTTCGGAGGAAAAGATTTGAGGGGCAATTATCACCAGGTCGTAGGCGCCGGCACGGGTAAGAGTGACGGCGGGTGAATCGTAAGTGATATGCATATCAGCACCGTCGGCCACATACAGCAGGTTATCTCCCGGTATATAGCGGACGGGGTAGAGGTTAACGGTTACGTAGGTGACATGCTCCATCTCTCCGTTCAGTCCGCAGCCCACGTTGTAACTGTACCATGCGGCGGGGAACGGCTGATGGCTGTTATATAGTGAAATATCTTTTCCGGGCGGCGCGTACCCTTCAATGGGGGATAGGGGCATGGGTGCCGGAGCAGGGAGAACCTGATCCTGAACGGACTGCTCGTGTATACCGCGTGGTTCCACGGCCACTCTGACATTGCGTACTCCGAAGGGCAGTTGGAAGGTCTGTACCGTGCGGGGAAGCAGGGGCTTGCCAGGGTTAAGGAGGTAGTCTGTTCCATCACACTCCAGCCGGATATATCCGTCCGTACCTCTGGTGGAGGTAACTGATGAAAAATCAATGGTTGCAGTGCGGGGGGCATACATGCCAGACGGCGATGTGCGGTAATCCGTCCCGTGGTTCACGGAAACAGCGGCTGCCCCCAGCCCACCCAAAACAATCATGTACACAACGGCAATAGCGAGTATTTTTTTCATAATATCACATGCATATATCGGCTGCTGACTATTAAAAATTTTGTTGGTTGATAATTGAAAGGCATTATTGGGAAAACTCAATTTTAGAATTGTCAATTATATGCTGTGGAACTTTTTTAACTTTCTCCCGCTAAAATCACAGCATGACAAGAAAAGTCATCTGTTGCATCTGCACGCTTTCCATGTTGTTTAGTAAATGTATTCTGGCAAATGTTTTTTAGAAAGGAGTTGTTGGATTGGTGGGAATGGTTTCATTCAAATTTTAATTATATGCCTAGCTAGCAATTAAACTGTGATGTGAAAATGCAAATAATGCAAATGATTTTAAGACGGTAAACCATTTATAAACGGTTAAAATGAATGACAAGAAGAAAATACCTGTTTTGGGTATGGAGGAAAAGACCTACGGAATGATTTGGGGCACGGTAGCAATTGTTCTGGGATTAGTCATACTCCTATTTGTCTTCTCCCAGGCGTATGATATCGTACAGAATCCCTCAGAGAAACTAGATAAATGGGTGCCTGAGGAGATAGAAGGACCAACTGCATCATTTAGTTGGATATCTCATGACAACTCTGTTACCTTCAATGACGATTCTAAGGAGGGAGACGGAGAGATAACGAGTTGGCACTGGGATTTTGATGACAGCTCCTCGAGCAATGAGGAGAACCCCCGTCACGATTATTCCGGCTATGGAGAGTATACCGTATCTTTAGAAGTTGAGGATGAGAACGGCAAGAGCGGCAGTGTAGATACAATTGTGCATTTGGAGGAGGGTTCCAACGATGGTCATACTGAAGAGGGTTTTCCTTTTGACCTGGGTATTATTGGCAACGTACTCGAAAGGTTTGTCATTGTAGGTCTTTTGACAGGTCTCTTTGCTGTTTTGGTCATGATTGGTGGGAGAATCACCATGGCTGGTTGTTATCTCCTGAGACCAATGCCAAAGACCTTCAAAGTTAAAGTGAAACCCAGGGACATGGAGATTGAGATTCCGAGCAAACAGATAGAAGAAAATCAACCAGAAAAACAAACATAAGAAAAATAAAAAATTACGATATTGAAGTTGGCCTTATATTGAGAAATGAATTGCTGGGCTTATGGGACTGAATTTATTTTGAGTCCTGCAATTCGAGTCTTACTCAAATTCTTGCCTACCCTTTGTATCAGTGTATTAGAATATAACATCTGCAAGATTTCAAAACAAACAGAATACCATCAAGTATAAATATCAGGAGGAACTATTCGCTGTTAACAACGTACAATTTAGGGAGTATGAAATTATTTACTCTTTTTGTTAGTTGCTGTTGATATAAGATAAGAAGGTAGAAAATGAAAAACGAAAAAGAAACAATGGTGATATCCACCAATCTATTTGAGGTTTAATTAATATGAAATTTGAAGAGCTCGATATGAATCCAATGTTCCTGAAAAAAGCAAGGGAGCATGGATTCAAAGAACTTACTTACATTCAGGAGAGATGTATACCCGAAATAAACAAGGAGAAAGATGTGGTCGGTCAGGCGGAAACGGGTTCCGGAAAAACCCTTGCTTTCGGTCTTCCGATACTTGAAAAGATCGTTCCCGGCAGGGGAATTCAGGCGCTCGTCCTCACCCCGACAAGGGAGCTTTGCGTGCAGGTAACAGAAGTTTTCCAGGATTTCGGGAAATTGCTAGGCATAAAGACGGCAAGCGTATACGGTGGTGTGAGTATAGAACCCCAGATGAGGAATATACGCAAATCCGATATAATTGTCGGCACTCCTGGTAGAATACTCGACCATATTGGCAGGAATACAATACATTTCGATAATTTACGATTTCTCGTGCTTGATGAAACTGACAGGATGCTGGATATGGGGTTCATAGATGATGTCAATAGGATTATATCTTATACGCCGAAGAAACGACAGACTCTTATGTTCAGTGCCACCATATATGAAGATATTCACCGAGTAATGAATAGATATCTCAGGAACCCCCTGATTGTGAAGACCCGTTCACATGTCGATGAAAGCAAACTGGAGCAGGTATACTACGATATATTTCCTCAGAACCTCAAGTTCTCCCTCCTTTTGCATCTGCTCAGGAACAGCACGCCCGGTCTGGCAATAGTGTTCTGCGGGACAAGACGCGAGTCCGATATTGTTGCAAGAAACCTCAAAAATCAGGGCATAAATGCCGTAGCGATACATGGGGGAATGAGCCAGAACAAAAGGCTTAGTTCGCTCAATTCATTGAAGAACAAAAAAACAGATGTACTTGTTGCAACCGATGTGGCGGCCCGGGGGCTTGATATAAAGGACGTCACCCACATATATAACTATGATACGCCAAAGACAGCCAAGGAATATCTCCACCGCATAGGAAGAACCGCACGTGCCGGGGAGAATGGTACTGCAGTCACCCTTCTTACGAAGCGTGACCACGATAATTTCAGGCGGATACAGAAGGAATATGAAATGGAGATAAAACGGACGGATATGCCTGACTTCAAGAGAGTTGCATTCACAAGGGATTATGATAGAAGGGGAACAAGGGATTCTGACAGGAGAGAAAGGCGATTCAAGGGGTACAACAAATATCCGACTCCGGCTGCTTACCGCCATACATCGGCGAAATCAAGGGGATACAACCGGCGATAAACGGGGTATCCGGTAACTCCCTTTTTCCGTGGACTATAATGGACAGGGAAAGCAAAATTTGGGGGTTGTAACGTTATATGCAAGATAGAATTATTTCCTCATCTACGGTTAGTGCAACATTTAAAATCCCGACCTTTTTTGAATATTCTTATAAGCGGCAATTCGTTTTGGTACGTTAAAATGGTAAAAATTGAAAAGGTAATATTCTGCGTGTTTGTGGCAATGCTTTTCGTGATGCCCATGCTGTCTCAATCTGATTCATCATCTCTGGTGGGGGGCGGGGAGGTAAAAAATGATGACCGTTGTATTGGATTTAATGTCCTGGGCGATGGGTGGAATAAAACATTCGGGGGAAGTGATGCTGACCAGAGCCACTCCGTCATACAAACTGCCGACGGGGGATATGTTCTGGCGGGAACGACCGCCTCGTTCGGTGCAGGGGGCGATGACATGTGGCTTGTCAAAACCGATGGCGAGGGCAACGAGCAGTGGAACCGGACTTTCGGGGTGAGGGAAAATGATGTGGGATGGGACTGCCAGCAGACTTCGGACGGCGGATATGTCATGGCAGGTTTTGCCGGTTCTTCGTCTTCGATATACGGCAATGTTCTGTTGATAAAGACCGACGGTAACGGCGATGAAATGTGGACAAAAACTTTTGAGGACGACGATGGCAGCAGTGCATACTCGGTTCAGCAGACCGCCGACGGCGGCTACATCATAGGCGGGGTTACCAACCTCGGCGAGGGGCATGGTGACATATTACTCGTCAAAACGGACGGTGACGGAAACTTTCTGTGGGACAGGATTTTTGGGGGATATTATCCAGATGCCTGCTACTCGGTTCGGCAGACCGCCGATGGATGCTACATCATAGCCGGAGAAACATATTCTTTCGGTGCAGGAATTGTGGATGCATGGCTCGTAAAGACGGCAGAGCCTGCGGTGAAGATATGGATTTCGGGCGGTTTTGGATTGCATGTGTTAATCAAAAATATTGCTGACGATGAACTGCACGACATAGGTTATTCAATCGAGTTCAGCGGGCTGATATTCATTGGCAGGGAAAGTACGGGGTTCATCAGTTCAATTCCCCCGGGCGGGGAGGTGGCGGTCAACATGCCGGTTTTCGGCATTGGTTCGGTGACGGTGAAGGTGACGGCATCGGATATATCAAAGACGGCACACTTCCGTGTATTTGGGCCATTTTTGTTGCCAGACGCAAAATAAATAGAAAAAGCAAAAAATGTACAGAGGCATTACCTTTCAATGAAAAAGCCATACGTTGCACTTTCTATTTCAATCGCATCGGTTTCATTTGCTGCGATATTCATAGTGTCGGCGGAAGCCCCGCCCCTTACCCTGGCGTTCTACCGCATTCTTTTCACTGCACTCATGGTTCTCCCGCTTGTGGCATTCAATAAAAAACACAGGGAGGAGATGGCAATGCTTCCTTCTCGCCATTTGCTTCTCATGGTCGGCATAGGAATAATTCTTGCCGCCCACTTTGCATTGTGGATTTCATCACTTGAAAAAACCTCGGTGGCAAGCTCGGTTATACTCGTGACCGCCCATCCCATCATTGTCACACCCCTTGCATACCTCATTTTTAAGGAGAAGTCTTCCCCCGTAAATGTAGCAGGCATAATTCTGTCTGTTGCGGGGGTCATAACCCTCGTTATGGGGAACTACGGCATCCATTCCTCTACGCTGGAAGGTAATGTGCTTGCAATGCTCGGGGGGGCGGCTGCGGGTCTGTACATACTGGGCGGAAGGAAGATGCGTAAGACCGTATCAACGTCGTGCTACGCCTTCGTGGTTTATGCCGTCGCTTCCGTGATGCTGTTATCGCTCTGCATAATATTCGATTCTCCTGTTTACGGCATAAGCATGAGAGATTACGGGATAATTTTTCTGATGGCAATTGTTTCCGGGATGTTCGGGCATACGATGTACAACTGGGCACTGAAATACGTTCGTGCGTCTGTTGCATCCGTATCCCTGCTCGGGGAACCGCTGGGTTCTTCGCTGCTGGCCTTTGCACTGCCTTGGATAAATCAGGTGCCAACTCTTTATACAATGGGCGGCGGATGCCTGATTATTGCGGGCATATACATGGCATCGCGGCATCAGGAATTGGATTAAATCTGATTGGTGCCGTTAAGAGAATTTATAAATAATTTGCATATGCAAAATGTATGAAAGTTGCGATAACGGGGGCGGCCGGATATTTTGGGCAAAGAATAACAGAAAGACTTGAAGGAAACGAGGCATGTGATAAAATCGTGGGCATTTCAAGAAGAAAATTTGAGCATTCCTTTAAAAAACTGGATTATTACCGTATGGATGTCAGGAGCGAGGAGCTGAAGCAATTATTTGGCAAATACGAAATTGATGCGGTTGTGCACCTTGCATTTGTGGTAAACCCGATTCATGATGCCAAGGAAATGAACAGCATAGATGTCGAAGGGGCAAGAAATGTGCTGGAGGCTGCAAAGCAGGCAGGGGTTAAAAAAGTCATCATGACGAGCAGTACGATGGTCTACGGGGCATGGCCGGACAACCCAGAATTTTTGACGGAGAGCAGTCCTCTGAGAAGTCATCCGAAATATTATTACAGTAAGGACAAGGTAGAAGTTGAAAAAATGTGCGGGGTTTTCAAGAAGCAGAATCCCGACATGATTATTACGATATTGAGACCGTGCCTTGTCATAGGGCCGAATGTGAACCATTTTTATTCCCGGTTGGTGAACTGGCCCGTCCTCCCGCTGGTCGGAGGAAACAATCCCGGCATACAGTTTGTCCATGAGAACGATATCGGGAGGGCATATGAATTCTTCTTAACGAACGATATCGGCGGAACGTTCAACATCGTGGGTGACGGGACGATGAAATGGAAGGAAATTATTGGGGCGGCAGAAAAAAGGGCTGTTAAAATGCCAGGCTTTATTGTTTATCCCATACTCAGCCTTATGTGGAAACTTCATCTGACGGAGTCGCCCCCGGAAATTCTGGACTTTATAAGATACAGGTGGGTTGCATCGGGAGATAAAGCCAGGAAAGCCGGATTCACCCCGGATTACAATTCCAAGGAAGCGCTCTATACATTCCTGAAAAAGAAAAAGTAGAAAAACTTTATTACCTGATTCAATTTACGATTACCCCTCCGGGCCCGTGGGGTAGCTTGGCATCCTTCCAGCTTGGGGTGCTGGTAACCCGAGTTCAAATCTCGGCGGGCCCATTTCTATTTTTATCTGGCATTTGTATTTGCCCATGCATTAGCGGCTGGCTGATTTAAAAGCGCGGAGGGAGGTGCTGAATCCCACGATAAATTTTATGGTTGGAGAAGGGATTCCGCCAGCTCTCCTCTTCGTAAGAAGCCCCGCCATTCATGGCGGGGAGTATGTCACTTGTTCATTCGTCATTTGTGTGAGGATGCGCCAGTCGCTATAAGGAGAAAGGGATTTACTGAGTGTGCCTAAAACGCACATTTTCCGCTCTTTTTTGTTACTTTCCGAAGTACTGATAAAATCGATAAATTTATAATAAGTTATTGTTTGATACCAAATAGGATGGGAAAGATGGATATCAGGGATTACAAATCTGGTATAGCTAATTCCTTAGATATAAAAACTATTGATAACATACTCATTAAGTTGATAGTATCAGAAAAAGAAGATGACGTTAACTGCGATTATTATATGATTGAATGTTATGAAGACGATATCCGGGAAGAAGATTTTTTACGAGCTTTAGTTAATATGATTCCCCATTATGCATTAAAAAGGGAAAAATTGGATTCTCTTTCGAAGGAAAATTTTATGAAACTCAGTAAAGAAGCTTTAAGAAGATTTGTTAGAACTGAAAACTCGGGGGAAATTGGAGAACTACTGATCTTTATTTTATTAGAGGCCGAAAGGAAGGCTTCTCAATTGATAAATAAAATGGTTTTGAAGACTTCTGGGGGTGTTCACGTTTATGGTCTTGACGGAATACATATTGGGGTTCTTGACGATGATGTTGTTCTATACTATTGTGAATCCAAAACTTACAAAGATTTAAACAAGGGCATAAATGCTGCAATATCTGATTTGGATAAATTTCATCAGGACAACATAAAAGAAGCCTTCGAATTAGAGCTTGTTAGCGATAATATAGATGAAAAAAAGTTTGAGGGAATCAAAGATAAACTTTTGGAATTATTAGATCCTTATACAGAAATAGATAAGAGTCACTTTAAAAAGAAATATGCAATTTTTATTGGATTTGATTGGGCTAATATCAAATCATTTAATTTTAGGCCACCTATAAAAAATATCGAAGGGAAATTATGTAAATGCCTAAAAACTGATTCCAAAACAATTTGTAATAGATGCAAATCACTTGTTGATAAAAAAACAATCAATCGTTCTGTAGATATTTTCTTTTTGCCTTTTAAGGATTCTAAAAAAATAAATAGAGATTTCGTTAGGGAGATAAAATCATGAACCAGGGTTGGTATCAAGAATTGAGCAACCGAATAACTTCAAATGATGAATTCATTGGGGATTATCTTGAATTATCAAGGCATTTTTTCAATAATAAGCAAAATAGTCTGTCATCAAAAACCCTTAAAAGACTTATGGAGAGTGCTTCAATTTTTGCTTGCTCCTCAGAGGAAACCCATAAAAGATTGGCTTTAAAGATTGCTGGCTCAGTTATGGAGGCTGATATTGATAATGAAGCCTTAACTGCAGCGTCTGAGTTAATATTTTTAAGATTAGGCAATTTTCCATTAATAAGAATGGCTATAGAAAAATATGAAATGAAAGATTTTTTTAGCATTTACAATGGAAATAGACCATTGACTACTCTCTCCCTAAACTATGAACTCACCAACAAGGTTATATCAAATCAAATAGTTATCGGGAAAAATATTGAATTATTTACAGATTTTCAATCGAATGTAATAAAATTTTTAAGTGAAAAAGAAGATCTTTCTATTTCTGCTCCTACTTCAGCAGGAAAATCTCATGCGTTGAAATCCTTTATTATTCAATCCCTTTTGACAAAAGAAAGATTTGTAGTGGTTTATTTGGTGCCAACCAGGGCACTCATAACTCAGGTACAGAAAGAAATCAGACAATCATTTAATGAATACTCCATAACTGATGCTGAAATTTTCACCTCTTCTTGGGAAGTGGTCGGGGAGGGAAAACATGAATTTTCTAAAGCAGTTATAATTTTAACGCAGGAGCGCCTACAAACTATAGAGGGAAGGACAGATAATTTTCAAGTGGATTTTCTTGTTGTTGATGAAGCTCAAAATATTGAAAAGGGTAGTCGAGGAATTACCTTAGAAGATAGTATTATGCAACTAATTGAATGGAACCCAGATTTTCAAATTGTATTTATATCTCCTTTTAGTAAAAATCCAAAAAAATTTGGTGAGATATTCTCTTATGAAACTAAAGACATTATAACAAAACTTACGCCGGTAAGCCAAAATATTCTTTACGTCAATATTGATGGTAAAAAAATTACTATTAAACAAGTTTCACAGGAATTAGAAAAAATTCTAGATATGGCAGAATATGATGGTGAAAAATCCCTTCCTAAAGTTGGATATAAAAGAAAATCTTGGGTTGCGTTAAATCTTGTTGATGGCAACTCTACACTAGTTTATTGTGATGGGGCTCATGATTGTATAAGAACTGCACATTATCTTGTAGATAATGCCAAAAATGCATCACTAAATAATAAAGAACTTGATGACGCTGGTAATTTTCTAGCTTCTTATATTCACCCACAATATTATCTTGTCGATTTCATCAAGAAAGGAGTTGGTTATCACTATGGAAACATGCCAGCTTCTGTACGGACTATTGTAGAATCACTGTTTAAAAAGAGATTAATTAATTCTGTGTGCTGCACAAGTACATTATTAGAAGGCGTTAACTTTCCAGCAAAGAATATTATTTTGTACAGACCGAAAGTCGGTTTGAAAAACCCTATGGACAAGTTGGGATTTTTAAATTTAGCTGGACGAGCTGGGAGATTGATGGAAGATTTTGTGGGTAATATTTACTGTATTAACCCCCAAGAATGGAGGGATGGTTATACCCCAAAATCAACACCAGAAGACCATGAAATTGGAAGCTCTATGGAAGATGTTGTAAAGAAGAAAAAAGATGAAATTATTAGTCATTTGAAAAAGTATGTAAAGAAAAGAGATAATGAAGATGTCATGGTAGCAGTCACTAGATTTTTGGTAAATGAAATTAGAAAAGGAAACAAAGAGTTTGTGAAAAATCTGTTGCAACGTGATAAAGAAATTCGAAAACAAGACCTAGATGACATTGTTAAAATGGTTAAACAAATTGTAAGTGAAATAGAATTAGATGGTAAAATTATTATTAAAAATAGGGCTATTGACCCCAGATTACAGAATAGATTGTACTTGCACCTTCAAAAAATGGACGAACCTCCTTTGCCCCTTCATCCATCAAATTTTGAATTTTATGAGTCTTTGTTAAAAATATTAAGTGTAACTAACGAGATATTCCAGAGGAAAAAACCCGAAAATTCGTTAAAATTCACAGCTTGGCTTTCAAAGTCATGGTCAAACGAGGAACCTTTAAATGAAATTATCAAACAAAGAATCTCGTATAAATCCAAAAACACTCAACTTACAAAGAAGAAAATCAATGATATAATAGAAGATGATATTATTAAACATATCAATCATAGAATAAGATACGAGGTAGTTAGGGATTTTAGTTGTTATATCTCTATACTTAAATATGTATTAGAAGAAAAAGATGGGGTGCCTGAACATTTTGATGAGAAAGTACCATATTATTTGGAAATTGGGGCAAGTACACCCACCACGATCACTTTAATCAATAACGGCATTCCAAGATCGCTTGCATTATTATTTTCTGAGCATCTGCCTGAAGATTTACAGGATTTTGAACTTTGCAAGAAATATATTGAGCAAAATGAAAGTTATATCAAACAAAAAATCTCACCCGCCTTATACAAAGAATTAGTATTGTTTTAAACAATCTGGATTTTCTGCAGTTATCGCATTGCGGATAACCAATTCCCACCTCTTCTGTTGGAGTATGTCCCAATATATCATCTCTCTTTATGAAGTTATAATACATCCTGTAATACCGTCTCGCTCCCCCCTACTTGTGCGTTCCTGTGAAACCCCCCTACTATATGTATATAGATATATAATAGGAATTAGTAAAACATTTCCGGCGAGTGTGTAACGATCGGGAGCGGACAGGCACCAATCAACAGATAGAAACACCAATATTTTTTTACAATAAGGTCGCCTATTGTAGAAAAGGGGCGGAAATGTACCGGAAATTTTATTTTTGCTGAGCGGTAATGAGCAAATAGTGAGAGGATTGAATGCAGTATTCATTATCTTTTATTCCCTCAAACTTTCGATTTTTTCCTCCACTGTAGCAGAATTTTATAATATTTTGCAACCCGTATTTACCACCCGTTTTGCTCGCCACCCAAAACCCGAAGATTCGCCAGACCATAAACCAATACTTTTTTAAATAATGTAGTAATATAAAATTGTTTAACATGTTATCCAACACGACAAAGGAGAATGCAACGCAAACGGATATGGAAGAATTAGGGCAGTGTAAATTTTGCTCTATGATTAAAAACAAAAGAAATTATGATACTTTCATTACTGAATTAAATTATGGCTATGTTTTTCTTAATCCAAATCAATCTTATAAAGGTCGAGTAATATACATACTTAAAGAGCACATCGAAGATTTTACCGAAGTTGATAACGATTTGTTTTTAAATTTCTGTGGAGAAATGAAGCAGATTGCAAAAATAACTAAACAAACTTTACAGAATCCCCTAATAAACGTTGCTATCCTCGGTAACAAAATTAAACATCTGCATTGGCACATAATTCCAAGATATAAGTACGATAGTCGGTGGAATGGACCCCCTTGGCCAATTGATACAAAATTATTGAATCCTGACGAGTATAAGGAATTGGCACTTTTGATAGGGGGGAAATTGAAGGTACTTAAAAATGACTGAAATAATAAGATATAGAAAAACACCCGTTGGTTTGAATGATATCGGAAAATTTCCAGCATTGGAGGGAAACTGGAATTACTCTTACAAGAGTCTAAAAAATTTAAATCTTGCTTTCAACGAAAAATTAGATATAGACTCGGAAAAAACATCAATTGTGCTAATGGGGTCTTTTGGTAGATATGAAGCATGCCCGTTTTCAGATATAGATTTAGTTGTTGTTTCAAATGAAAAAGAAACTGAGATAAAAAAAATAAGAAGTAACGCTTTAAAAATTGGTCGAGAATTGAGATTTTTAGCACCTAATCCTAAAGGCGTTTTTAGCCAAGTTAAACCAATCGATTCTTCAATACGGGATATTGGAAGCCATAAAGTTGACGATAGTTTTCAGCTATCGCAAAGACTCTTATTGCTAATGGAATCAACACCTGTCTGGAATAAGACATTCTATGATGAAATCATCGATAGATTGCTCGAGAGATACTCTTATTATGTAATCGAGGAACCGAAAAAAGAGCAGATATTCCTATTGAATGACACCATCAGATATTTTCGCACAATTTGTGTCAATTACCAACACTCTTTTTGGAAAGAAAACGAAAAATGGGCTATTAGAAATATTAAATTAAATCATAGCAGAATTATTATGTTTGCAGGACTATTATTTCTCATTCTTAACTCCAGCAAAAATAGAACAGACAAAGTGAACTATATGAAATCCCACATGAAATTAACCCCACTAGAACGAATCATCCATGTCTATAATGATAACAATGATACAAATGTTGAAAGAGTTGTTGGTTCATACAATGTTTTTCTTGGAAAAATGAGTGATAAGAATATTCGAAATAGTCTAAATATTGATTACGTAAATCGGTATTTAAATCCAATATATGCTGAATTAAAAGTCAACGCATGTTTATTGACGGCTGAGCTAACACGCTTTATATTTTCTATGATGGGTCACTGGACGAATAGCATATTTGAATATCTTATTTTTTAATAACAATATTAAGTCTAAAATCTTAATCTCTAAATGCCCATTTTATTTTCACAAATATAGCCAAGTCTAAGTATGTAACCGCTAGCTTGAATAAGTTTAAGACATTTTGTGGAGGACAGATGAGATTCACTGAATGCTATCCCATATTGGACAGTTAGTAAGTTTCCAAATATTTAGTACATGAAAACATAGAAACAACAGCTCGATACCTACATTTGATAGATGGAGACTTGCGAAAATTAATCAATAATCCAAATGTAAAAGACCCTCTCACGCAAAGAAACGGCAAAAATCGATATGCCATTGTAAAACCCTATCCGTTGAATGAAATGGGCCCACAGGGGCTGGGAGGGTACAGCGAAACATTTTTCCTGTTCTTGTATTTCCGATAATGATTGCGGTCATTTTACCCTTCACTTTTAGGGTAAAACAGAAGGATGTCATTTCGACCTAATTTAAGCCGTGCTGGCCTTATCGTATCTACATCTGGTTCTGTCAATAAATTCGGTTCTGGTGCAATTCCGGGTCTTTTCTCTCCACAAACGTTACGCCGTCCCACTTGTGCGTTCCTGTGAAACCCCCCCCACCATATACACATATATATGTTATAGGAATCTTAATTTCATTGCCGTTTGCCGGCACGCCAATGCAGGGGACGTGAGGGTGTTCAACAGATGTAAAACCCTTGATTTTTTAAGAATAGCCTTCTCATCTTCTCCAACAAAGAAAATCTTTTGTACTCGTCCTTTGACCTGTGCAAATGTCCAGGAAATACTCCGAGTTTGTTATATTCACTGAAAGCACCTTCGCTTTCTGGGTGCTCTTTCTCCATCTCATTTTTTATTTTAGCAAACAGGGTATGGAGCTGAATTAATTCTTCTTTTTGCATCCTGTCACGGTGGGATAAATAAATTTGGTTTAGAATGTGCAATGTCCAAACTCTGGAGGATTTCCAATCTTTCCGTACAACACAGTAATCCTTCCTAACACTTCATCTATTAAAGATTGATCATTATTCATCCACTTCAAATCATTTTTTAATTCGTCGTGAATACTTTCACAATCTACCGCAACAGCATCTTCTTTAGCAATGACACAAAAATAAAACTGCACATCACCATTTATCTTGTACTCATTTCCACCCATATCGCCAGTTACGGGATTGAACAGGAGTTTCTCTGAAAAATTATTTCTTGCTTTAAAATAGTCCACGAATTTATAAAAGTCACCCTGATAATAAGGGTAATTAGAATGTTTTAGCTCTACAAATGCTGTTATCTCCCCGCCCTTACATATTAGGTAGTCTGGAGAATAGTGCCCCAAGTTTAACAAGGTAGGCTTTGCAAATAATTCATACCCATCTTTCTCGATGTTTTTTATTAGGTAATGGCCCAAACGAAAGTCCAGGTCGCCTTCATAGGCTATTTTTCCATCCTCATAGTATCGTTTAATATCTTCATTCCATATCTTCAAAATCACTGTTTTAATCATAGAATTTTCATCATGCATATAGTTTAATCCTGTTTCCAATATTTAAGCATTACTGGTTCACTCGGGTTCTGTTTCAAATACAGGTCTTTTCCCTGCACAAACGTTACGCCATCATACTTGCGGGTACTGTGAAACCCCCCCGCTATATGTATATAGATATATTATGGGAATTAGATTACTCATCAGAAATGTTTTTGTTTTTCATTTAGAAGCTTAGCTATTTCATCTGATTTGGTCTGACCTGTTTCTTTTAGTTTCTTATATACTTGTGAATCCAACTGATTAAGTAAAAGTTTAAGTAGAATCTTTACATCTATCTCCATAGGTGATGAAAATGATAGAGGCTTTTATCTTATTGACGCTAGAGGCGGATAAAGTCAAGGAAGTACTTAAAAATATAAAGAAAAAAGTACCTGAGGTCAAAGAAGCAAAAGGGATAACAGGACCGTATGATGCGATACTTCGGGTAGATGCAAAGGATCTACAGGATCTTACAAGAGAGATTGTCTCCACAATCTACAGAATAAATGGGGTCATTGACACAACGACAGCAATAGTCATAGAATCAAGTGAAGACGAATAATCATATTATTGGAATTTTATCAATGTCAAACAATCCTCCTAAGAACATAAATTCATCATCCTGCAGGGAAGATTATGCTAGAAAAAGAAAGATATTAAGAAGAAGAAGATTAAGAAGAGAAAGAATACTACTCCATCAAATTAGAAGAAATACAAAGATCGCTGCTTTTAGAATATCAACAATTAAAGTTGAAAAACTTAGAATAACTCCGGTAGAAGGTCTGGCGATACTCGTGGGTACACTGGTAGGGGCGGGAGTTCTTGGTTTACCTTATGCTGCATCAAAGGTAGGTCTTATACCAGCAATGGGGATTTTATTTGGAATTATGCTGCTCATGCTTTTCACATCATTCATTGTCCTAAAATTATCAGCTGAAATGGGTGGAGCCCAAATGAGTACAATTGCACAAAGCTCTCTAGGTAAAACCGGTGGCTGGATAATGTACCTCAGCATCATGATAACGGGTTTCGGAGCTTTTCTCGCCTATATAGCAGGAATTGGAAGTATTTTCACAAATTTATTTGGAGTTAACGAGACCATTGGGGCCATCTTTTTCTGGATTCTTGCTTCATCTGTAATATACTTGGGTTTGGAGGCCAGTGGAAAAACAGAGTTGATAATGAGCTTGTTGCTGCTAGCTATTTTCATAGGTATAACCGGTATGCTTCTCCCACATGCAAGATTAGAGAATGCGCTCTATGCAGATTATACCGGTATATTTTCTATGATGGGTGTTGTCATATTTGCTTTTGGATTCCATACGGTTATACCAGATGTTTATAGAGGAATTGGAAGCTACAAGAAAACGAAGAAAATTATTGTATTGGCATTCCTTATCCCCACTGTTGTCTACGCGGTTTTTATGGTTGTATTCCTAATGACATTTGGCAAAAATACTCCTCAGGTAGCAACCCAGGGGCTTGAAACCATTTATAATGGAATGGGAAACGTTGTTGGTAATGCGTTACCCTTAATTGCTATAACAACAAGTTATATCGGATTGGGTCTTGCACAGCAAAGTAACAGTAAAGAGTTCCTCAGATTGAAAAAACCAGCTGCATGGGCACTGACCGTTGTTCCACCAATAATTATTTATCTTGCAGGTGTAAAAAACTTTGCCGATATTCTATCATTTTCAGGTAACACTGGTGACCTGATGGCTTTCATAATTCTTCCTATACTGATATGGATTATAAGACGTGTTTCCCGATGATTAGCATACATCTTCAAAAATGATAGATAACTCTGCTTTGTGGAGGGGGGTGACAGATTCCACGATAAATTTTGCGGTTGGTGCACCGGTTCTGGTGCATATACGACTGTTACTATTTAGTTGGTGCATTCGACTGTCACACTCCTTCCCATTAAATCCAACATTTTATTCCTTCCAAGATTTAAGTCAATCCCTGCTTCCTCTGCCGGAGCGAACCGTAACGGGTTCTGGTGCAAAAGTGGCATTTTATAGCTTTCCTGCGAACTCGTCGAGTTCCCTTTCCCAGTTTCCTGTCAGACCGTTGCCGGTATTGGCATCTTTTCCGACCTTAAAATCCACGCCGGCCACCTTAACCATATTCTTCTTCGAGAGAAGTTTCTCCATCTTTTGAAGCCAGTTCCTTTCCATTGCATGTGTGTTGATTATAGCGTATCTTTTTCCTTCCATGTCCTCCAGCTTCTTCATAAAACTCCTCATGTTCTTCTGGATGTTGAATGCCTCAGTCGGGGCAGAGAATACATACAGGTTTGCTTCGGGCATTGCGACAGGGTTTGCCTCATCGGTTTTGAAAATCTGGACTTCCCCTTTCTCCCTCAGCTTTTCTGCGAGGTAATCAACAATCTTCTTTCCGTTGCCATATCTTGACCAATAAACGGTGACATATTTCATAAACTCACCAGTATAAGATACGAATCATATATAAGAATGTAACAGTAAACATATGGTTCTGGTGCAAATACAGGTCTTTTCCCTTCACAAACGTTACGCCGTCCTACTTGTGCGTTCCTGTGAAACCCCCCTGTTATATGTATATAGATATATAATAGGAATTGATAAAACGTTTCCGGCGTGTGTGTGGCGATTGGGAGCTGACGGACACCATTCAACAGATGTAAAACCCCATTATTTTTCGGCAATCATATATGGAATCCCATCCTTTATTTTGTATGTGGCTCTGCATTTCGTGCATGTGAACATTCCCTCCAGGATATCATCGCCTTCCATTTCTTTCACCTCCAGCTCAAGTTCGCCACGGCATGCGGGACAGCACATCATCTGGATAAATTCTTTCTTCATCATTATGACATAAACAAATTAAATAAAAATGTGATTACCATACATGCGTCTTGCACTGAAAATTGCATATGACGGAACATACTACCATGGTTACGCCCGCCAGCCCGGCATTGTCACAATCGAGGGAGAAATTGCGAGAAAATTGGAGGAGATGGGTGCAATTAAAAGTGGAAAAGATTCATACCTTCAGGTTGCATCAAGGACGGACGGGGGTGTCAGTGCCGCGGGAAACGTAATTGCTTTTGACACCGATATGGATAGCAACTCAATTGTGAATGCTCTTGTCCATGCCCTGAAGGAGATATGGGTTGTGGGTTTTGCAGAGGTGCCGTGTGATTTCAATCCGCGTTACGCCATGGGTAAAAAATACAGATACTACCTTTACAATGACGGGCTTGATGTTGATGCCATCAAAAATGCGGTGGGATTGTTTGTGGGAGAACACGACTTCACAAACTTTGCCCGGCTGGACGGGAGAAATCCCGTAAGGAGAATCCGGAAGGCAAGGGTTTTGCCCGGCAGGATAATGAAGATGGATTTCGAGGGCAATAGCTTTTTATGGAATCAGGTAAGACGTATGGCGGCTGCGGCGGAAAAAGCCGGAAGGGGAGAGATTTCTGCGGAAGATATCGGGAATGCTCTGAGGGTAAAATGTAGAAAAAGTTTTGGTACTGCACCGCCGGAAAATCTGCTGCTAGTAAGTGTAGCATACCAGGAAAGTCTGGATTTTCATCCGGTCAGAAAATCGGAAAAGTTTGTGTCCGGCACATTAAAAAAGTTGGAATTGAGGACGACAATGGCGAGCGACATTATGACATTCTTGTAAACGCAATTGAACGAAATAAATATATACACATTTCCCATTCTTGTAAGTAAGGTGATTGTATAATGAAAGCGAATGCAGTTAAATTTGGTTTGGTTTTGGGGGTGGCAGCACTTTTGGTTGCGCCGATGTTATTTGCACCGGCATCTTCGAGTGATTCGCCGAAGGTCATACCTGTAAACTGCTCTGTTGTAAAGCAAAAAGGGGCTTCTCTTGACATGCAGCAAACAATAACAGTCAGGGAGGCGAAGGAATTAACCCGGAAATGCAATGATGCGGCGCAGTCGTTCGAGGTACTCTGTTCGAATTCATCCTCTGATGGGGAGAAGGACAGGGCAAGGGAGATTATAGAAAATGCAGTGGATATGATGATAGACCTTAATATACTGACTGCAGAATATGCTACGTATGTGGCGAATATGCTGTTCTGGCCATGCGGACCGTCACACGGCTTTGACATATTCGCACCCGTAATCAGTGTGGGGCAGGGT
The DNA here is from genome assembly GCA_964606745.1 of uncultured Thermoplasmatales archaeon. Taxonomy (GTDB): domain Archaea; phylum Thermoplasmatota; class E2; order UBA202; family DSCA01; genus VBQP01. The sequence continues at coordinate 50,838 of CAZSHJ010000003.1, forward strand.
TGCTCGTGGATTCCCCTTTATCCTGGAGAAGCGTTCCTGGGCATTATGCTGAGGCCTATATTTGTGTTGTATCCCCTCGTGGGTTATACGGCTTCTCTCGGTGTTAACCTGTTGCCGCCGCGAATAGAGTACTGGGATCTTGTCGGACCGCAGGTCTTTATGGCATGGGGATTTGCCGGGATATACCTCAACTTCGGTAAGATCGGGCTTGGAGTGCCTAATACAAATTTCATGCTAGGTTATTCTATTGCCACGGCGGGAATAAGCCTTCTTTAGAGCTTTTTCCTTTTTTATATTTTTTTAACTTTTTTAAAATTTTTTTGATGCCAAATTTTATTAATGGTATTTGTATTTAGGTGGTTAATGGGTGGACAATTCAAGGCATGGATACAACTGGTTAGACCGTTTACTCTCGTAGCTCCGTTTATAGCGATATTTTTCGGAGTCATTATCCAGCTTGCAGTATACGGGAACCTGGCAGCATTCTGGCCAAATCTGCCGACGATACTTTTTGCATCTCTTGCACTATCTGCAGCTCAGGCGGTGGGGCAGATTCTAAATCAGGTGGAGGATGTTGAAATAGATATATTGAACCATAAGGATTACCGCCCCATACCGAGCGGAAAAGTAAATGTGGGGCAGGCCGAGATGGCCAGCTGGTCGCTCGCCATATTTTCCGTACTTGTCGGCTTTGCGGTGAATATTTATTATGGGATGTTCATGACGACTTTTCTTTTGTTCGGCATACTGTATAATCTCGAGCCTTTCAGGGTGAAAAAACGCCTGTGGATGAATACGGCATCACTTGCACTGTCCCGTGGTTTGCTTCCTTTACCGGCGGCGTGGAGCATATTCGGTAACCCCGCCGATGCGGCCCCGTGGCTTCTCGGTAGCATAATGGCTGTCTGGGTGCTTGCATGGCAGAATACTAAGGACATTGACGATGTTGAGGGCGACAGGGATTGCAGGATAATGACGCCCGTAGTTTATCATAAAGGGAAGACATTGACTCGCATAATGGGCATTTTATCGTTAATTACATTTACCCTGCTCACTTTTTATATTGTTTCCGGATGGCTTCCGTCCAGTATGGCAATTTTATTCATCCTGGCGTTGCCTACATTCTGGATGTTTTACAAGATGGCCAGAAATGACATATCTATTACTTCACTGGAAAATAATGAATTATGGGCATCCTTTTACCTTACACTGGCAGGTTTTTATATAGTTGCCGCTGCAGCATACCTCGTGGGTCCTTACCTGACTCTTTTTTCGTAGTCAAGATTTTTGCTCATGTAGACCCCGTCTTTTTTGTACCCCAAGCGTCTGTAATATTCTCTGGTACCTACACCACTTAAAACCAGGATTTTTTCTTTTCCTGCATCTCTTGCGGCATTCTCCGCCTCGCCCAGCAATTGCCTCCCGTATCCCCTATGTTGCCATTCTTGATATGCTTTTTTTCCTATTGGAACGAGGGGTCCGCTTACTCTCAACTCCCTTACCAATGCATCATTCGCACCGATTTCATGGCGGTGGGGCATGAAAGGGAATCGTAGTCTGCAGTAGCCCACTATCACATCATTTTTCCCATCTTCAATTGATATAAATATTTCTTTTCCGGCGCTCGCTTTGTAATCTCTCTTCACAATCTCCACTTTCCCTATACACACATTGTCTTTATACTGCCGGTGGCCCACTTCTCTGCACCGTATGCACCTGCATTTTCTCCCTTCGTTTTCCATGCGTTTGAGAACAAGCTGCCGCAAATTGCTTTTTTTGATGCCCGCATCAATCAAATTTGCCGGAATATCTCTTTCCACACGCTGTATACGAACCCACTCGGGTACATATCTCTTCATTTCGGCGATAAGATCAATGGCATCATTCGTATCAAGCGGTTTGTATTTCCCTCTTTTCCATTTCTCGTATAGTAATGATGGATTTACCACTAGTGTGGGATAGATTTTCAGCATGTCGGGTTTGAATTTCTCGTCTTCGAACATCCTTTTAAAGGACTCGACGTCATCATCCCGTCCGCTTCCCGGCAACCCCGGCATTATGTGGTAACATACTTTCAATCCGGCATCCTTGGATATCCTCGTAGCATCCGTGGTATCCGAAACAGTATGTCCCCTCCTTATTTCGTATAATACCCGGTCGTTCAGAATCTGGGCACCCAGTTCGATTCTCGTTGCACCCATACCCAAAATCCTGTCCACGTGATGCAATCTGCACCAGTCAGGCCTTGTTTCTACAGTCATGCCTGTGCACCTATACTTTGCCTTCTCGTTCAAAACCTCTGCATCTTCCAGTGTTGTAGTCCTTTTTTCATTCATGGCATCGTAGCATCTCTTCACAAACCATTCCTGGTAGTCAAAATCCCTGGCTGTAAAAGTTCCTCCCATTATTATAAGTTCGATTTTATCTGTCGGATGCCCTACAATTTCAAGCTGCTTTATCCTGCCGGCTGTTTGTTCAAACGGGTCGTAGTTGTACATAATTGCCCGCTGGGCGGCAGGCTCCTTGCCCGTATAGCTCTGGGCGGAGAATGGCGGCCCTCCGGGGCATGGGATACATCTCCCGTGGGGGCATTCGTATGGCGAGGTCATTACGGCGACAATTGCCACGCCCGAGAGTGTCCTTACGGGCTTTTTTTGTAATATTGCATCTATCTCTTGTTTTTGCCCACCGGGGATGTGTGAATGTATATCTGCATTTGTGGGCATTCTGGCAAGACCGTATTTCTTGCAAAATTCTTTTTTAAATTTCTCCAGAGACTTCCTTCCGGTTATCTTTCCCTCATTTATGGCTTCCAGTATTTTCCCCGCCAGTTTTTTTATCTTTTCCTCCTCACAGTCATTCATTTGAAAATTGTATTTTTTCATTTACGTATATGTCATGCCGCTTTCGCTGTCTATCCTTTCGTCATCAGAATAATATTTTTCGATGATATCATTTTTATCGACGAATGTTTCCTTCAGCCGTGTTATACGTTTTTTGAATTCACTATCATGTATATCCATCTCCTTGTAAATCCTGCTTATGAGTTTTACCAAGTCTGAAAATATCGGAACCAGGGCTTCCTGTGTTTCATAAATTTCCTCGAGCATGGCCTCATTATATCTGATTTCATCTTCCAGTTCCTTGATTTTACGGGAAATATCCTTCTTATCGGTCTTCATTATTTCATCTCCGGGGATTATGAAAATGGGAAAGATTATTAAACTTTCCCATGCCTCTTTCCGATTAATATCATTGAAAGCAGTACGCCCAATAGCATTACTATGACTTCAAATCCCGGAGTATTTTCGGAAGTAATTTCTACAGTCTTCGTTATACTGTCCTCACCTCCATCGTCATCTTTTACGGTGAGCGTTATTGTGTATTTTCCACTTTCTTTATAGATGTGCTCGGGATTTTGCTTGTCCGATGCTGTTCCGTCCCCGAAGTCCCAGTGCCATGCAATTATTTCTTCGTCATCGCTTGAAACATCCGTAAAGTTGATTTTTTCTCCGACGGATGCTTTCTCGGGGATGTAGAAGAATTCTGCGGATGGCAGTGCATTCGCCACAGTCACCTTTTTCGTTATTTTCATCTCGGCCCCTTCGTTGTCGGTGACCGTAAGCGTAACAACGTATATGCCATTTTCATGGTACTTGTGCTCGGGATTTTGCTTGTCCGATGCTGTTCCGTCCCCGAAGTCCCATGTATAATTCGCTATGGTGCCATCGCTGTCGGTTGATGCGTCCGTGAAATTAATCGTATCCGCCGTTGTCGGAGCTGGAGGATCATAGCTGAAATTCGCCACAGGAGGCACATTTAGAACTTTCATGGTTATATTGTACTCGCTTTCTTCCCCGTACCCATCATTAACCTTGAGTGAAATATTGTATGTGCCGCTATGTAGGTATTCGTGAGTCGGATTCTGTTCGCTTGATGTGTTACCGTCCCCGAAGTTCCAGTGCCAGGATTCTATATCAATCTCACCGTTCGGGTCTGTGGAATGGTCGATGAAATTAATTGTGTCACCGGAGAACGGATTTGTTGGGTAATATGAGAATAAGGCGGTCGGGGGGCTGTTCGGAATGCCGGCTGCGTACTCGCAGGTATTCATAAGTGGATATTTGTCCCTGTCATTCCCTCCGGATAGTTTGTATGGTATGTCGCCTATCCCATCGCTGCCTGAAATATTCTGTGTCATTCCTTTGTAATTGTCGGTTCCTGCGTAATCACTCCAATAATTGCCACCGGAAGGGTAGCCGTTATCCCATGTATTGTTGTTTCCTTTATCAAATGCATTTTCCACGTTGTATGCAAAGTTATTGTGGTATATCGCATTGCCGGTACCTTTCTCGATATTCAGTCCGTAGACATTTTTCCAGAAAGAGCAGTTGAATATATAGTTGTTATCTGATTTTATATCCAGCCCGTACAGGTTGTGGTGGATAAGTAATCTCGTGATTGTATTTGATATGGATCCGTTTGCAATGGCAATACCGTCCGTGTTATTGTATATGGTGCATCCGTCCGTGTTTCCGTTTGATGAGTTCTCGATGAGCAAACCATGTATATTGTCAAAGATCGAACAGTTCTTCATTCCCGTGTATGAAGATGAGTTTATAAGTACTCCATATACGTTGTTGTGTATCCCACTTCCAGTGCAATTTACAATGCTTGTATCGTTAGATTGGTACAGAAAAACGCCGTATTCGTTGATTGAAAATTCGCATCTGTTGATCTTTGATGTGTATGAAGATGAGTATATGCCGTAAGTATTGTTTGTGAATATACAGTTTGTCATATCGAAAGAAGAATCATAGCTCGCCGTACCATTTACATTCTCGTAAAACATGCAATCCTCTATATCGGCATCGGAATCCGTGATGAGCAATCCTGTGTTGCTGTTGTTGAACCTATTTTCGCCCGTTATTGATGCATATGAGTCTGAAAGACGAACGCCTTTCTCATTTTTCCAGAGATCGTTCCCTGAAATGTCGGTTGATGCGGAGCTTATCACGTCTATACCGCATTCGTTATCATTGAGTGTATTGTTGTGTATACTGTTGCCATCAGATTTGAATAATCGCATTCCGCTTCTCTCATTATTGTAGAACATCGTATTCTCAATCGTATTGGTATGAACATTTTCTATGTTGATGCCCAGCCAGTTGAGATATATTCTGCAGTCTTTTATTATGAATCCTCCGTTCGATGGTCCAATGCTGTATGCATTCATTCCCCTCTGTCCATTTGAGAAAATATCACAGTTGGTTATTGATGTATCCGAGGATAACCTGAATATTATGCCATCGTTGGCATTACCGGAAGCCGTCACATTCTTTATATCACATCCGGAAGACAATATGAATATCATGCCGTCAATATTATCGGAAAAGTTACTTTCGGATATGTAGATGTTACTGGAATTTACCACAAGCATACCCTCTCCGTTATTTTCCGTTGAAACCTCGATAGAGATATTAACACAGTTTATCAGGGCCATATAGCCGGCCACACTAGTTAGGGCGCCGCCGGTCTGATTTACCAGATAATAAACATTCCTTTCATTTACCTTATTAGACACATCCATATATTCGTAAAAGTGCTCGGTTTCGCTTCCTTCCATGTCTATGCCATAGTTATTTCCACTGAAAATGTTGTCGGTAAATGTATTAAGAGGGGCATAGGAAAGCAGCAGACCGATACTGTTCCTGCCTATCATATTACTAGAAAAGATGTTGTGCTTGCTGTTTGTTATTTCAAGGCCTGTTGTACCATCGTTTATTATGTTGTTGCCGATTGTGTTATACAATGAATCCGTGAGGACTACGCCCTTTTCATTATGGGAAAAGGTACAGTTAGTAACATTGATGTAGCCGGAACCATCCACATATGCCCCATAAGTGTTATTTGAGAACGAAGCATTTCCAAGAATGCAGGCTGATGAGTTGTATAAGTAAACTGCATATTCATTTTTAAATGCAGACACCTGTATATTCAGGTAAGTTGAATCGAATGCGTACATTCCATAATTATTATCGCGTATGGTGCATTCTTCCACCGTATTGTTTTTCCCGTAAATCTTAAATCCAAAATCGTTTTCATATATGTCCAGGGATTTGAATGTTGAATTATCCCCGTATACAATCAGGCCAACATCACTTTCATGGATAATGCAATCTTCAATATTTGCTTTTGAATCCGTTATATTTATGCCACAGTTTTTCCCGGTGAAGTTACATAATTTTATCTCCACGCCCGAAGAATTTTTTATATTCACTCCTTCCGTATTTTCGGAAAATGAGGAGTTGAATATTCCTACTCTTGAGGAAATCCGGGAATATATTCCACTGGTGTAATGTGAGTTAAATTTACTGTTGGTTATATTTATAAAATCACTATCCTCAATATACACTCCGTATGCATTGCTGGAAATTGAGCAGTTGTCTATTAGGGTGTTGCATGACGAGCCGATTTCTATCCCGTTTATGTTATGTGTTATGTCACAGTTTGTTATCGTATTCCCGTCTCCATTAACAAGAATGGCCACTGTATTGAATTTTAAAGTGTTGTTGTCTACAGATGAGGTATTGCTGGAGAACAATCTTATCCCGTTTCCATTTCCTTCCAGCCGGTTGTCTTTTATGCTACACGTTCCATATGTATGAACATCTATTGCATGTGAATTTTCATGAAAATCATTTCCGTTTATTTCATTATTGTTTCCATTTTTAATTTCAATACCGAATATATTATCTGCAAAGTTGTTTCCTGAGATTTCATTTTCATCTCCATTCACATCTGTGCCATTGGAATTCTGTAAAATTTCGTTGTTTTTTACATGATTGTCTGAACTCTCTATTACAACGCCTTTTATGTTATCTCTTACCTCATTGTCTGATACTTTGGTATAATCTCCCTGCAAACGTATGCCAATTTTGTTGTCAGTGGAGATACAATTTTCTATGGTTATATTATTTCCGTTCACATCTATTCCTACATTATTTGAGGCATTTGTTATCACAAAATTTTGGATTTTGGATTCACCTGCTGTTATGGTTACAGCACTTCCTGTACCCATCCCGTCCACAACTGCATTTTCCCCTTTGATAATAACAGATTTGTCAATAACTATACTCTCCCTGTAATTTCCCTCAAGCACGTATACGTGGTATCCTTCGCTTGCATTGTTTATGCCCTCCTGTATGGTGTGGACATGTCTTCCATCATACCAGTCTGGTGGTGCATCATCATCGACATAGACGTTTGCTATGGTTAGATTGCACGTTTTATTAGATGAAGCCTCATCATCATCGGTGACTGTTAGGCTAATGTTGTAGGTTCCACTTTGAGAGAAGTTATGGGTTGCATTCCTTTCATAACTTATGTTTCCATCGCCAAAATTCCATGTGTAGTTGGTTATGACCCCGTCGGCATCGCTGGATTTATCTGTGAAGTTTATCATTTCACCATCGGCAGGATACCGGGGCATCCATGAAAAATTTGCCACCGGTGGTGCATTCACTATCTCAATATCCTTGGAGAGGGTGTTGAGTGCATATCTCTCATCAAGTACCGTCAGTGTTACGGTGTATTCCTTCTTTTCCGAATACTGGTGTGTAGGGTTCTGCTCGTAACTTATGTTACCGTCACCGAAATTCCATGTCCAGTTCACCAACTCGTCATCCACACCCGAGGATTCATCATCGAACTGTACGGTATCCAGAACCGTGGGCTGTAAAGGGGTCCAGAAGAAATTGACATAGGGGATATGGTTGAGAGTATTGATTTTCTTGGTTATCGAATTAACCGCCGAGTCATCATCTTTTATGGTGAGCGTGACGTCATATATTCCATAGTCACTATAGTTGTGAACGGGATTCTGATCATAGCTTATATTTCCGTCCTCGAAGTCCCATGTCCAGTTTGCAATACTGCCGTCCGTGTCATAGGAATAATCAATAAACTTTATTAAATTATTTTCTTTTGTCCAGTAAAAGTTTGCGGTCGGTGGAACGTTGAAAACAATAATCTGTTTAGTCGCACTGTTTCCGCCGCTTGAATAATCCTTTACAAACAGTGTCACATCATATTTTCCATCGTCGGTATATATGTGCGTCGGGTTCTGCTCATAGCTTATATTTCCGTCCCCGAAGTCCCACGTCCAGTTGTATATGTCCCCGTTCCCGTCAGGGTCGGTTGAGTTATCGATAAAGTATACGGTATCATAAGTAGTGGGTGTCTCCGGTTCCCAGTAAAAATCTACTGTCGGTGTACCTCCATCCAGCAGGTTAAGATATTGTGAGATGATGATATCATCGCCGCCTTTTCTTATTACCAACGTGACGGTATAATTTTCATCCTTGTCATATGTATGTTTAATACTCTTTCCGTAGCCTGTATTCCCGTCCCCGAAGTCCCATGTGTAATTTGATATGTCCGAACCTATTGCAGAAAAATTCACCTCCCTGCTGCCACTGTCATAGCCCCATATAAAATCAGTCTGTTTTAATTTGTAGTAAGAGGAGGATACACCTTCGCTTTCCTGCATTACATTTAGAGCTACCAATATCAATGAAGCTGCAAGTACCATTACAAAAACTGCTTTAGTGTTTGTTTTAGTTAACATTTTTTCCCTCAGTTCTATGCTTTAGAAATGAATATTGTATGGTTATTTATAAATTTGTATAATGCTTAGGGTTATTCTTTCATATTTCCCCTTATCATCTTTTCGATTCTATGCTGCTGATTTCCCCGGCATGCATCTCTCCGTTCTTCACATATGCTCTATCTATTCTTATAGTGTCCCCTTCTTTAAATTTTTGAAGTGCCCTTGCCATTTCATCCCACAAGATTATCCTGCGTTCGCCGCTTTCGTCTTCGGCAAGTATTGATGCTGCAAATCTCTCACCATTTTCCGTGAAGAATATTCTGGTGGGATGAATTTTCTTTATTCTTGCTTCTATGTTAGCAATCCCTTTTTTTATCTCCCTCAATTTTGCAGGTTTTATCTCCTTTTTTATATCTGGTGCATTTCCCGGCTCTGTTTCCACAAGTCCCCACTTCCCGATGTTTATCTCCATTCCGTAATACCCATTCTTGACGTATCCGTTTATTATCTTTATCACCTTCCCTTCTCTGATTTTCCTGCTTTCGACGAGCCCCACGTCTTTATCCCATAAAACAAGCATGCAGCTGCCCGTCCCGTCCGAAATGACCACGTTTACCACCTGTCCCTTGTCGAATTTCCTCGTTTTCCCCAACAATTCCACCCTTGCATACAATGTCACCTCTGTTGAATCCTCAAGTTCGGATATCTTGGTAGCATTGAAAAAATCACTTTTGAGCTTATCCACGACAATCATGGCTGCCGTATCCTCATCGATAAGCTCCCCGTACTCCTCGATTTCCCTGCTCATCTTTTCCTCGAACTCTTCCCTGCCAAGCATGTCCTTTACGGCGTTATAAAGTTCTTCCTTTCCGTACCTCTGCATTATTTATGGATTGTATTGGCGTTCATATCATTTTCCGTGATACATTTTTATATGCCCCCTGAATTAAAAGCCATGGCTATACTCCAAGTAGCATTGGATTTGGTGAACGCCAGCCGTGCTCTCCAGATAGCAAGCGAGGCTGTAGACGGCGGGGCCGACTGGCTGGAGGCGGGCACCCCTTTGATAAAATCCGAAGGTATGGAGATCATACGCCGGTTGAAAAAATTTGGCAAAAAAATCGTGGCTGACATGAAGACGATGGATGTCGGGGCGGTCGAGGTTGAGATGGCGGCAAAGGCGGGGGCGGACGTTGTATGCATACTCGGTCTCGCAAGCGACGAAACGTTGAGGGAGGGTATACTGGCTGCTCACGGATACGGGGCAGAGATACTTGTTGACATGATTGGTGTGGGGGATGTTGCGGGAAGGGTGGCGGAGGTGGAAAAGATGGAGGCAGATTACGTTTGTATTCACGTTGCAATAGATGACCAGATGCGGGGGATGGAGCCGTTCGATGCCGTGAAGGAGGTTGCCGAAAAATGCAGTTTGCCGGTAGCTGCTGCCGGCGGGATAAATAGCGAGACAGCCCACATTGCCGTAGAGAACGGTGCAAGCATTGTAATTGTCGGAGGGGCAATTATAAAGGCTACGGATGTTACGGCGGTAACAGAAACGATAAAGGAAGCCATGGAGAGCGGCACGGCCATAAAAACCTCCCTTTTCAAGAAGTACAGCGGGGAGAATTTGCATGAGGCATTTGGTAAAGTTTCCACCTGTAACATATGCGATGCCATGCACAATAAGGGTGCGATGCGGGGCATAATGCCCATAAAAAAGGGTTATCATATGGCCGGGAAAGCCCTGACGGTGAAAACGATAGACGGCGATTGGGCAAAAGTGGTCGAAGCCATCGACGTCGCAGAGGAGAAGGCTATCATTGTCGTGCAGGCGGGCGGGGGCCGCAGGGCGGTATGGGGGGAACTTGCAACATGGAGTAGCATAAAAAACAATATTGGGGGGGTTGTGATAGATGGGGCAGTGAGGGACATTCATGAAATAATAAAGAGGGATATTCCAGTATATACGAAGAAGGTCGTGCCCGAAGCCGGAGAGCCCGAGGGTTATGGGGAAATCGGTAGCGAGATAGTTTGCGGGGGACAGTTTGTAAAGAAGGGAGATTGGATAGTCGGGGATGATAATGGTGTTGTTGTCGTTCCAAGGGAAAGGGCGCAGGAATTGGCAAACCGTGCCCTGAATGTTCATGAGCGAGAAAACCGCATGAGAGAGGAGATAAAGAGGGGAAGTTCGCTGGGAAAAATTCTGGAATTAAAGAAGTGGGATAAAGCCGGGTAAATGTAGATTTGGACAAGGTTAAAAAATGGTGCTTTGATAATACTTCGGAAGAGATAAAATAAATATATGTAAAGATATATTGCTAGTATGGCCAACAAAAAATTTGCAATTCTCGGCGTTTTTTTATTAATTGTTTCAAGCCAGTCTATTGGAAGCAGTCTTATAAAAAATATTGGAGATAAAGAGATTGATGTTAAAGATGATCTGTGCAATTTTTTAATGAAAGATGAAATAAACTGCCTTTTAAATGAGGAAATTTTTGAAAGAATCATTCTAAATTTAATGAAAATTGCCCATATGTCCGCCCTTTCTGCGGCGATAATTAAAGACAATAAAGTAATGTGGACAGAGGGATTTGGTTTGTATGATAGGGAGAATAACAAGCCAGCAGATGAAAAAACAATTTATTTGGTTGCATCTATATCAAAAAGCTTTACCGCTACCGCTATTATGCAATTGTACGAAAAAGGATATTTTGATTTGGATGATGATGTAAATGATTATCTGCCCTTTCCTTTAAGAAATCCAAAATATCCTGATGAACCCATAACTTTCAGAATGTTGCTTGCCCATCAATCAAGCTTGGCAAGTGAGCGGGAAGATATGCCTACATTCTTTGTTAGGATTATTCCAGGTAATTTAGAGGTAACAGGATATCCATATCCATTTCTAAGAGATTATCTGGTTCCAGGCGGAATACATTATAAGCCAGAGGTTTGGAGTGGCTCGCCTCCAGGCGGGGAAATGTATTATGCAAATATCGGATACGCCCTGCTGGGTTATCTTGTTGAAATAATCTCTAGTCAATCTTTTGAGGATTATTGCATGAAAAACATTTTTGAGCCATTGGAAATGAAAAATACAAGTTTTAGGTTTGCTAATTTAAATGCAAGCAAGGTAGCTGTACCATACGAGGCACAACTTGGAAAATATTATCCCATTCTGCATTACGACACTCTCGACTCACCTGCAGGCGGGCTGAGAACAACTATCATGGATATCTCTCGATTCCTTATTGCTTACATGAACGGTGGTGTGTACAACGGCAAGCGCATACTGAACGAGGAAAGTGTAAATGAAATGCATACTGCGCAGTATCCGAGCAAAAATTACAATTTCCGGTACGGGCTCGGATGGCAGATATGGGACAAGGGAAAAGATACCTATATCGGACACACTGGAGGATTGTTTGGTGTATCTACAAAAATGGTTTTCAGGGAGTCTGATGGGACAGGCATAATTTTCTTTACAAATAAACAGATTAAGAATATAAGAGAGATGATTGTATTTTTCCTAGTGGAACATCTTTTGTTTTGGAAAGCGAGTAAGAATGCAGATGAATTGAAAAGAGAAAATATTGAAGAGTCTATCTTTATGGACAGACATCTCCTAAATGGCATCAATGTTAATGATAATGAAATAGATGAGATTAAGATTCATCTCACAGAAATATTGAATGAGGTGTTTACATAAAATGGTGTTAAGAAAAATTATTATCCAAACAAATAAAGGAAAAAGATTGGTTATGAAAAATGGAGAGCTAAATATCGAGAGTTTTGAATAACCTCATAGAAACATGTATCTGGCGGTTTTCCATTCCTTATCAATGGAATAGAGGTGATGGTACGGGCTTTAACAAGTTTATTCTAAATTTAACTCATCAATCAACCTTTTTGCCCATATGAGTTTTCTTCTTTTTATTTCGGTATCCTTGCCTTCTTTCGGTCTTGGATTTTCGAAATCAAAGCCGAGCAGTTTTATCTCTCTGGAGCCAAAGTGTTTTGCCATGAAGAATGCTCTGTCGCCGTCAGTAAATCCTCCGAAATTGTGAACATTGTCGAAGGGCTTTGACTGCGTGGTGAGCACTACCCTGCTCTTAAAGAGAGGTGCATATTTTTTTATTGCATCAACATTATCTCCGTGAGCATGAATAACTGCAATACTTCCTCTCTCATTTGCCTCAATCTGGTTCTCCACCTTTCCATCGAGGTCGGTAACGATTATGTCCGGGAGAATGTGTTTAATTAAAGTCGAAGTGGATTCATCGGCAGCAATCACTGTGCCGTCAATTTTTTTGATTTCTGTGGCAAGTCCTTTTGCCGCCCCGCATATTGTAACCTTTTTTCCCTGCAGTTTATCTTTCAAAATTTTTATGTCGGTACTTTTCTTCGCCAATGAATGGAGCAGTCTGGCTGCATTTTCATCCTCCTGTCGGCTATAGCCGAATTCCTTTAGAATGGATTTGTAGAACGGTTCCCATTCGCGGAAGTTCATCCTATTCCCATTCCACGGTACCGGGCGGCTTGTTGGTAATGTCGTATATTATCCTGTTTACCTCCTTCATCTCGTTTGTCATCCTCGTGGATATCTGGTCAAGTACCTCATATGGAATTTTACTGAAGTCTGCGGTCATTGCATCAACCGATTCAACGGAGCGGATGGCAATGGTGTAGCCGTATGCCCTTTTGTCCCCGTGCACCCCCACCGTCTTTACCGGCAAGAGAACTGCAAAGTACTGCCATGGCTCGCTCATCTTTTCTTCCTTCACCGCCTTCTCTATCTCTTCCTCGACAATGTAGCATGCTTCTCTTATCACCTTTGCCTTTTCGGCTGTTGCCTCACCCATTATGCGGATCGCCAGTCCGGGTCCCGGGAATGGCTGTCTTTCCGCCACTTCGAGCTTCAGCGCGCGGGCAACCCTCCTGACCTCGTCCTTATACAAGTCCCTGAGTGGCTCTACTATCTTCAAGTTCATATCAATAGGTAAGCCGCCGACATTGTGATGGGATTTTATCGTGTCTCTTAATCCTCCCCCGCTCTCAATCCAGTCCGGGGCGATTGTGCCCTGAATCAGATATTCTGCATTTTCTTTTGATGCCTCCCTCTCGAACACCCTGATGAATTTCTCTCCGATGATTTTCCTCTTTCTCTCGGGGTCCTTAATTCCGGCAAGTGCACGGTAAAACTCATCGCTGGCATCCACATAATGAAGCTTTATATCCATTCTCTCAATAATTTTCTTCACTTTTTCGTCTTCACCCTTTCTCATATAGCCCGTGTCAACATATATGGCGACCAGATTTTTGCCGAGAGCCATACTCCCTATTTTGGCGGCAACAGTAGAATCCACACCCCCGGAAGTTGCAATCACGGCCTTTCCGTTAACCTCACTTTTAATGGCATCAACAGCCTTTTTTATAAATTTCTCGGCATCAAACATATTTTTCCCTCATCTCTTTTCTGTAATCTTCAAGTTTCTCTCTCACCGAGTCATCAGTCAGGGCCAGAATCTCAGCGGCGAGCAGGGCGGCATTATCCCCTCTATCCAGCCCCACCGCAGCGACGGGAATTCCGGGCGGCATCTGGACAATCGAAAGAATGGCGTCCATATTCACTTTTCCCGATACGGGAACGCCTATGACTGGCTTTGTGGTGTGAGATGCTATACTTCCCGGCAATGCTGCAGCCAGCCCTGCAATGGCAATAAAAACATCGGTATCATCACTTGCAATTTCCTTAACTTTTTCAGGTGTTCTGTGAGCAGATGCGACAACTTTTTCGTATGGGATGCCAAGTTTATCGAGCATTTCCTCTGTTTTCCCTGCAATCCTTTCATCGCTTTTACTGCCCATCACTATCTTAACTTTCATGATACTGAAATCCTCCGGGGTTAATAAAATTTTTATTGGCATTAAACGTTTCATTTTATTGTTCCGAGAGGACAAAATTGTGCTTATAGAACAATTTAAATATGCTTTTGTTATCTTATAATAGGAATAGAAGAGGGGATAATGAAAGGAACAATTGAGGTCATGCATGACTTTTTAGGCAAAATGATTCTTGCCAGCTCAATTGACGAGATACATGAAAGCATATTTTCCGTTGTAAAAAAAATCCTGGATTTTGCCGAATGCACTCTTTATGTTATGTATGGGCAATCACTGAAGGTCGCCTATCCAAAGGGGTATAGGGACAGTAAATCCCTGTCATTGAATGGTGCAGACGACGATGATATGCTTTCAAAGTCCGTTAGAACTAAAATAATTGTTTGCGACCCTTATGAAATAGCTGCTCCAATTGTAGTCGATGATGCAGTCATAGGTGTTATTGATGTTAAAAACAAGACAGGGAAATTCGATGACGACGATGGGCACCTGCTTGAAGTGCTCCTTGGTATGACAGCTGCATCGGTAAAGAATTTCGAGAGCAAGATGAAAATGGTACAATCGGAAAATAAGTGCAGGACGATGATAAAGAATGCAGTGGAAGGTATTTACCGTAGCACCATTGATGGACAGATACTGGAGGCAAATCTTTCTCTTGTAAAATTTTTTGGCTATGAAAATGAGGGAGAGTTAAGAAAGGCAGGCATTTTTAAAACTTATAAAAATCCTGAAGAAAGGCGGAAGTTTGTAGAGGCGCTTCTAAAGGAGAAAAAAGTAAAAAATTACGGGATTGAATACAGGAAAAAAAACGGGGAAACCGTCATGGGAAACGAGTTTGCAATTCTGGTAGATGGGGACACAATAATTGAGGGGATAATCCATGATGTGACCGAGTTGAAAAAAGCAGAGAAAAAAGCGAAATTTTACAATTCCCTAATAAGGCATGATATCTGGAATAAAAACCAGATTGTTATGGGCTATCTCGAATTGTTGTCGGATACAGAGCTTTCTGGGGAGCAGCGAAGTTTTCTTGAAAGGGCAAAGCTGGCGGTGAAAAGCAACACAGGGCTTATGGAAGAGGTAAATAAACTCCGCCATATGGAAGAGCACCAGAATGTAAAAGAGATAGATATCGATGAAATGATGAGGGCGGTATTAAATCAACTTCTGCATGAGGCGGAGAGGAGAAAAATCAGTATTCGCTATACTCCCTCGGGTATAAAAATCAATACCGTTACCATCATAAATGAAGTATTTTACAATATTTTGCTGAATGCCATACTCCATGCACATTGCAAGAATATAAGAATTTATGTCATATCTAATAAAAAATTCTGTAAAATAACCATTGAAGATGACGGGGTTGGCATAGGGCCAGAGATAAAAAAAGATATTTTTAAGAGAACCGTGAGGGGTGGCAGGGAAAACGGTATGGGGCTTTACCTGACTGGGAAAATAGTGGAAATGAATGGGGGCCATATTAAAGTCAAGAATAGGATTAAAGAAGATTACAGGAAGGGTACTGTATTTGAGATATACCTTCCGATGGAAAACAATTTTAAGAGATAGCACTTTATCGGTACTATGGAAGAATTTATTTTCAATTGTCATACTCACATCGGGGATGCATTTATCTCACTGGGTAAGAGAAAATGGACGGTTGAGGAACTGGTCGCCCCTCCTGACGGGTTCAAATACAGATTGATGAGGGAATCGCGGAAGGAAATAATTGTCAAGGGCATGAAAAAAGCTGTTTCCGTAATGAAGAAATCTGGAATTACCCACTTCTGTGACTTCAGGGAGGGGGGAGTGGAGGGGATAAATCTGTTGAGGGAAGTTGTTAGAGACAGGGAAGGCATAAGTGCAGTAATACTTGGGAGACCATCGGAATTGGATTATAGCAGGACTGAGATGGATGAAATACTTGAAATTGCAGACGGCATAGGATTGAGCAGCATTTCTGACTGGGAATATGATGAACTGAAAAAGGTGGCAGTTCATACTCATAAAAGAAAAAAATTGTTTGCAATCCATGCAAGCGAGGCATTCAGGGAGGATATTGATGCCGTGCTCGGGTTGAAACCTTCTTTTCTCGTACATATGAGCAGTGCAAGCAACAGCGATATTGAACTGGTGGCAGATGAAGGTGTACCGGTCGTGGTGTGCCCTCGTTCAAATGCATTTTTTAGCATACGCCCCAACATTGAAGGCATGATCGGGTACGGCATCCCGCTCCTTCTTGGAACGGATAATGCGATGATTACATCTCCTGATATCACGGAGGAAGTGGAATACCTGCTAAAATATTTTGACGTTTCCAGAGAACAGGCAATGGAGATGATAACCATAAACCCGAGGAAATGTTTAAATGTAAGTGCTGATATTCACCAGTCAGATGGAAAGGACTGTTAACAGTTTGCCTATGTTGCCTAGAAGAGAATCACAGGATATGGTGGGGGGGGGTAATACGCAATATTCATGTTCCTCGCTTCGTTGAATTCGAATTTGTAGAAAGAGGGAAAAGATGAAAGGAAAGATAAGGGTAAAGGATGTAATGACTACAGATCTCCTGCTGGCAGAGGTGCCCGGCAACAGGGAGAGCGTACTCCGCATGTTTGGCAGGTATGAAATATCGGGCATGCCCGTCGTTAAGGCCGGAACGAAAAAATTTGTGGGGGTAATTACCAGAAATGATATGTTTCGGAAATATGATGAGGACCAGCTAGCAATGATAATGAATGATAACTCGTTAACAGTTTCTCCAGGTGATGATGTAAAGAAGGCGGCAAAGATATTTTATGAGGAAAGAATACACGGGCTGCCTGTTGTTGATAAAGGTGAGATTAAGGGTATTATCTCTCCCTCTAACATTCTTCGCCTTATAGAAAAATTTGATGGTGATGAGGTCGAAAGATATATGTCTCCCATTTTTGTTCCGGTGTATCAGGAAACGCCTTTGCCTGCAGTGATGAAAATTTTCAGAATTACGGATGCCGGGGCATTGCCCGTGATAGATGAGAACGGTGTACTCATTGGAATAGTGGCAGACGGCGATTTATTCACTTTCTCCCATATTAATGAGAGTGTTGTGAAATCAGAAATGGGAATTGGCGAAGATGAGGATGTATGGAGCTGGGAGGGAATAAGGGATGTTATGCGTCTCTACTATGAAACATCCAAGATACAACTTCCGCCCATACCTGTAAAGGAAGTGATGGTAGAGGATTTGGTTACCGTATTCAGAAAAACCAAACTCTCGGTTGTTGCCCAGAAAATGCTTGACAATAACGTGAATCAGATGCCCGTGATGGATGGGGAAAACGAAATGATGGGAATGGTTTGCGATGTTGATTTAATGAAAACATTGATATAGTGATGGAATGGATAAATATGGCGATATAATTTCGTTATCTAAGAGAAGGGGTATTTTCTATCCGTCATACGATATATATGGGGGAGAGGCAGGATTTTACGATTACGGCCCCATTGGCACTTTACTGAAAAACAATGTGGAGAACAGATGGCGAGAGTTTTACGTGCTGGGGGAAAAATTCATGGAGATATCCACACCCGTGATAACCCCTTACAACATTCTCAAGGCGTCAGGCCATACCGACAAGTTTCTTGACATAATCCTCGTCTGTAAAAACTGCGGAAAGGCTTTCAAGGCAGAGGAGGTTGCAGAGAAAAACCGAAAAAAACTGGAATGCCCCGAATGCGGCGGAAGAATGGAGGAAGGCAGAATAAATCTGATGTTCGAGACAGGGGTAGGGCCCAGAAAGAAGGAAAAAGCTTTTTTGCGTCCCGAGACAGCCCAGGGAATATTTGTGAATTTTCCAGTTCTTTACCAGTTCTCCAGAAAAAAACTGCCCTTCGGAGTCGTGCAGGTGGGAAAGGGATTCCGAAATGAGGTATCTCCCCGCCAGGGAATCATACGACTTAGGGAGTTCTCGATGGCAGAGGCGGAAATCTTCTTTGACCCCGAATATAAAAACCATGAAAATTTCGATGAAATGAAGGACGATATCATGATTGTTGTGCCGGCGGGCGGGGAGGATATGGAGGATACTGTGGAGCATGTTGTCGGGAAGGGTGTGATAAAAAACAAAGCACTTGCATATCATATGGCTTTGACGAAGCGTTTCCTTCTCTCAGTGGGAATCGATGAAAAGAAACTGAGATTCAGGCAGCATCTGCAGGAAGAGATGGCACATTATGCAAGTGATTGCTGGGATGCTGAAGTTCTTACTTCATTGGGATGGGTTGAATGTGTGGGCATTGCAGACCGCACGGCCTATGATATAAAGGCTCATATGGATGCCACCGGCGTTGACATGACCGCCTTCAAATTATACGATGAACCGGTGAAAGAGAAGAAAAAAGTCGTTGTCCCGAAAATGGGCAGGATTGGACCTGAATTCGGAATAAATGCAAAAGAAGTAAAGGAAATGCTGGAGAAAACGGAGCCGGATGACGGGCCGTTTCATATTGAAATCGACGGAAAAGATGTGGAGATAGGCAGTGAATTTTACGATGTGGTGGAGAAAGAGGTAGTCGTTACGGGAAAAAATTTCATCCCTCATGTTGTCGAGCCCTCGTATGGTATAGACCGGATAGTTTACTGCATTCTCGAGCACAATTATGCAGAACAGGAAAAGGAAGGGGAGAGATACGTGACACTCAAACTGCCATCGTGTATCGCTCCCGTAAAGGCAGGAGTTTTTCCCCTTGTGAATAAAGATAATTTACCCTCAATTGCTCGTGAAATCGAGATGGAATTGAGGCAAAATGGGATGGTTGCCATTTATGACGGCGGGGGTAGCGTAGGCAGGAGATATGCACGTATGGACGAAATAGGTACGCCGTTCTGCATAACGGTTGACTATACAACCCTTGAGGATGATACGGTCACCATTCGCTGGAGGGATACAACCGAACAGGTGAGGGTGAAAAGGGAGGAGCTGGCGGGATGGGTAACTGAAAGGATAAGGTAGGTAATTTGGATGGCCTTTGATCAATGGTAGTTTTCAATACTGTTAACATTTGGCATTTTTCATCCCAACAGAATTTTCATGGCATAGTTTGCTGTTTGCAATTTTAGTATCTCTGAAAAAGTTTCACCGCCTTGTGTTATATGGAAAGTGAAATAGGGGCTTTGCCCCTATAACCCCATTCCGCCTTCGTTCCTCGGCAAGCCCTTCGGGCATGCCGCATCTCACTCGGCGGTGAACCCAAGCAGCCGCCGCTGAGTATCGTCCGTAACAGTAACTCCATGATGATATTGTTGTCCCCTCAGATAGGTACTCGATTCCTTCAAGTTTATTTTTCCTGTTGAC
>CAZSHJ010000004.1:0-61227 GCA_964606745.1 uncultured Thermoplasmatales archaeon
TACTTCAGAAAGTGAATCGCTGCTCAAAATCGTTATTACGCAAGAGGTCTATTATGTCCAGTTTTTTCGCCACTTCCTTAAATGCTTCCCTACATTTTTTCATAACTATCACATCTATGAATACATCGCGCCTGTACTTTGGCGTGAATTGCAAATGGTAGTTGCTCAGGCCAACCGAGTGCCTACTGTGAACTAATTCATTCATTTTTTTCACCTAATATTTTTATATAGCCCAAGCTAATTACAGCCATGTTCTGGTTGGGCTTGGGACAATATATCAGCCAGAATGCAATAAAAAGTGTTGTGGAGTAATTCATCTCTGGGCTAAAGCCCAGAGGGTTCTTACTCCGTCTTGACTAAATTCCAAAGGAAATGCAGGATGAAAAATAATTTAAGTATATCTATGCGGGATTATCAGCATTTCGGGCATTTGACGCTAAACAGGAGAAAAAATGAAAGCCAAATACTTAACTTTGCCATTTTACCTTTTTCACACTAACGAAACTGCCATGGCATAGTTCGCCATTTGCGGTTTTATGTCATTTTACCACCTCAAATTAAGGCTTTAAAATAAATCCAGATGCGAAAATCTGGGGTTACACCGCATGGAATGATACGTTATGGGCTGAGAAACTGAAGGATACCGGTGTAAAAAAGATTGTGAAACGCCTTGTGCCCTTCAAAGAATTCGCAGAAATGGTGAAGGATTTTCTGGAAGGATAACCTCTCTTACTGTCATATGCTTCAAACGTCATGATGCAGATTGTTTTACAAATGAAAAAACCGGTATGACAAGGCGGTTCACTCCGAATAACTATTTAACTTTATTTTGAATTATCCATTGGAATGAACAGTAAAAATGTGGGCGTTCTGGCCATACTGTGTGCCAGCATGATGTGGGCGGTAGAACCTGTACTCGCAAAGATGGCATATCGGAGTTCCGACTTTCTTCACACCTCGGCGATAAGGGCTTTTGTTGTCACTGGTGTGGCACTTGCATATATAGTTATAAAAAGGGTGAATCCCCGAATAAAAAAACAGCAGCTCTCGGTGGTGGTTTATATAGGAGTGGTCGGAACGCTCTTTGCAGACCTCATATATTTTTTTGCCATGACAAAAATTCCGGTGGTAAATGCAGTGTTGATAGGTCACATGCAACCCATATTCATCATACTCATAGGGTTTCTTCTGCTTAGAGGGGACAAACTGACAAGATTTGACTATGCCGGCATCATGCTTATGATGCTGTCCGGGTTGGTGGTAACAACCGGAACACTGGATAACTTTATGTCCCTCAAATTCGGAAGTACCGAGGATTTGATGGTGCTGTCGGCAACGGTAGCATGGGCAACGGCAGCCATAGCGGTGAGGAAATATCTTGGGGGCACAAACTCCGGCGTTATCACGTTCTACAGGTTTTTGCTCGCTTCCGTGGTTTTTGCAATCTATCTGGGCCTGACCTCCGAAATCGCCATTGCAAATATATACCAGGTTCTGGTAGGGGTTGTCGTGAGTGTGGGGACAATTCTTTACTACGAGGGGCTTAAACTTATCAAGGCAGCACAGGTCTCGGCCCTTGAACTTTCGGCACCTTTCTTTGCAGCCATCCTTGCGTTCTTCATCCTGGAGGAGCTGCTTACACCGATGCAGATTGCAGGCATGCTCCTGCTTTTTTCAGGTGTGTACTATCTCTCCATGAAGGAGGAATGATAAATAAAAACATTTGCGGCATTCTACATTCCAGGGCATTCCCTTGCAATCTCTTCATCAATGTTTTTGTTGCCGTATGCCTTTTCAAAATGTTTTCTGAAGTCATCTGCCACTTTCCCGGCACGCTCGTCATATTTTTCCTTGTCATCCCAGGTGTTCCTCGGCCATAGCAACTCGCTTGACACACCGGGGCATTCCTTTGGCACCATCACCTTGAAGAATTTATGCATTTCATATGCAACGCCTTCCAGTTTTCCACTCAACGCAGCATCCACCATCGCTCTTGTATAATCAATGTCTATGCGTTTCCCCGTGCCGTAAGGTCCTCCTGTCCAGCCCGTGTTGATGAGGTAAACGTTTGTACCGTACTTTTCCATCCTTTCTCCCAGCATGCCGGCATACACGTCAGGATTGCAGGGCATGAACGGTTCGCCGAAGAAACGTGAGAATACGGACACCGGCTCGTCTATTCCCGTTTCTGTGCCTGCGAGCTTGCTGGTGTAACCCATCAAAAACCAGAGCATTGCCTGTTTCCGGTTAAGTTTTGCCACAGGAGGAATAACTCCGTTTGCATCGGCGGTGAGAAATAGAATTGTTCTCGGATGTCCCGCCTTCGAAGATGATTTGATGTTGGTAAGATATATCAGGGGGTAGGATGCCCTTGAATTCTGCGTGAGTCTGCCGTCGAAGAAGTCCAACTCCCCGTTCGGATACATCATCGCATTTTCAATTATCGCCCCGTGCTCCCCCCAGTCGTCCTCATGCATGACCGCATTGTATATCTCCGGCTCCTTCTCTTTCCTTATGTCTATCATCTTGGCGTAGCATCCGTTCTCGAAGTTGGCAATGCCGTCATCTCCCCATCCGTGTTCATCATCTCCCAGCAAGGCCCGCCGCGGGTCGGCCGACAGCGTCGTCTTTCCGGTCCCTGACAGCCCGAGCAGGAGGGCAGAGCCACCTCCCCCGTCGTTTGCGGAGCAGTGAAGGGGGAGTATGCCCTTTTCGGGCAGCAGGCAGTTCATAACCGTGAACATAAGTTTTTTTACAGACCCCCCGTAAGCGGAACCGTAAACAAGCCCTATCTTATTATCGAAATCCATCGCCACCAGCATGTTGGACGTTCTGCCATCCCGGAGTTTCCGCAGCCTTCCTTCATATCTTTTTCTATCCAGTTTGTCGTAAGGGAGGGTTATGAGAATGAATTCATCATGGAATACACTATTTTTTATATCACCCGGAGCAGGGCGGAACATGTTGTCGGTGAAAAGTGCGGTCAATGATTGGTCGGTAACTGTCCTGACGAGCAGTGCCCATGCAGGGTTGGCCCCTATGCTTCTGTCCGTGACATATATGTATTTCTTGTTTTCCAGAGTCACGAGGGCATCGTGAAGAGCCATTTCGAATGTCTCGGGGTCGAGAGGTATGTTGTTCGGTGAGTCCCAGTCTATATTACCCTCGCTTTCGGGACGACGGACAATCATTGTATCCTTGGGGCTTCTCCCCGTGGACTCAGTAGGTGTCCAAGTTGCAAGCGCCCCGTTTCTGGATATGAAACATTCCTTGTTTGCAACGGCAGCCTCTATCATGTCTCTTCTTGAAATATTGTCCATGACGTTGCAGTGTTTATTAAAAATGCTATCCAGTTTTTTCCTGAATTCATCAATGCTGACTTTTCCTTCTGTCATGTGAAACACAGTTGGCTGAAAGAGAAAGATGCGTATAAATGTTTGGGAAAAATAATAGTTAATATCCCCAGCTAAAGATTTGTGAGAAAGATTGATTGTTTTCAATGTTGCAACATTAAAGCTCAAAAAAATCCTTTTTTGCCTCATATGCCTCAATGGCGATATTGTAAAATTTGATTAATGATTCATAACTTCTAAATTTGCATCTATTTTTCATTTCCAGAAAAGGATGTTTTTCCCCGCATGTCCGCATTATAATCTCCGATAGATATTCTTTCTGTGACCAATAAATATAATTTCTATCTTTTTGCCATCTTCATCTATGCTATACAAAATTCTATAATCACCGACTCTAAGCACCCACAAACTGATTCCCGTCAGTTGTTTTCCAAAATGCTTTGGTCTTTCCCTTAATTTCAAAATACTTTTCAGTATTGACTCTGAAAATGTTTTATCCAGTTTTCCCAAGTATTTACTGCTTTCTCGTCAAAAAGTACTCTATAACTCATCTTTACCCAGGATATCTTTTGTAGCTTCCTCCAGTTCTATTCCTTTTCCATTGGATAGCCTCTCTCTCGCTTCTTTAATTTTTTCCAATAACTCCAGAGTTGAGAGTATTGCAATATTCTCCTTCAGATGCTCAACCTTCTCTCTCAATTCATGAAATTCCTTTCTTGTAATCGCTTCAGGCATGAATTTATATTTGGAAGTGAATAATAAAACTTTGCCTTTTTCTTTTTAACATTGAAACATTAATCAGGGATGTGATGAAGATTTACGGAAAGGATTGATTGAAGTTTGAATCTCGGTGAAACTACCCAATTATCTTGTATTCTCCCTTACCGAGAAATTTCAGAATGCCTTTATCCCTAAGAATTTGCAACTGCTGTCTTATCTTCGGTTTAACGTGTTTATTCTTCGGGTGCGTCTTTCTTAACTCATCTTCAAAGCTGTATATCTCATCTAATGTGAACTCTGCCTTTTCCAAATTTCTCACACATGAAAGCACATCGGTCAGCCAGCCCTTTGAAGAAACGGATATTTCTCTAAGGAAGGAGAAACGCTTCCATGATTTCCTAACAATTTCTTCAGGTACTATAAAGCCGTTGTTAACTATGCCTATTCTTGCATCGATAGGCAGTCTTCCCAAGAGAATATTGGAACCAATCCATCCTGCCCTTCTTGCATTGGGGCTCAAAGCCTTTCTTTTTTCGATTATCTCTGGTGAAACGAAATGTTTTGGAATGACAATGATATCCTCGACAGCCATACTGTTTCGGTCATAATGCATGAAAACAAAATTTGGGGCAGTCCCGTTCTTAATGGCATCAATCTTTGGCTTATAAGCAGAATCCATGACCCTGAAACCAAATGAATGACTCATGCTTTTCATCTGGTAGCGTTCGCCACAATCAGGGCAAACAAAATCAACAACCTTTTCATTTGGTGGGGTGCATTCCAGAAAGTTAGATGGACAGGCGGGGCAATACATATTATCCTCAAACCATTTTTCAGTTATCACTCTGGCTTTTTGTGAAGGGCTTTTGTAATTCTCTGCAATTTCTGGTTTTAGCAGGAGTTCCATTATATGTGGAATGAAATGAAATGATCTAAACTTTTCGTTTAAAAATATACTTACAACTTACTTACACACTGTTGTAACTATCTTTATTTCTTAAATCCATATATGATGGAAAGTGCCTCCACTTTTATCAACTCCCCCCTCACAGCATACAAAATATCATAAAATGTGTGAGGTCACTGAACAAGATTTCAAACGTTTTATTAGATTACATAACAAAATTATATTTTCTAGTGGAGTTAAATCAAAACCTGTCATAATTAAAATCGGTCAGAAAAAGAAAATCAAAAAATTTCAGCCGGAAAATTTTGAACTGGAAGGAACGAATGTATGGTCATATCCCAAAAGAGGAGATTGGGCAACTCATAAAGGGGATTACCGGGGGAACTGGCCTCCCCAGATGGTGAGAAATATATTGTTGCGATATTCGAAGAAGGAAGATGTTGTGCTGGATCAGATGGTTGGTTCTGGAACAACTCTCGTAGAGTGCAAACTACTCGGAAGGAGCGGGATTGGCATTGATATAAACAAAAACTGCGTAATACTCACCCGTGACAGATTGAACTTTCGTTACACGGCACTTGATTATGATTCCGAGGAGACATCTCAGAAAACTTATGTCGGAGATGCGAGAAAATTGAATTTGATAAAAAAGAATTCGATTGATTTGATTGCAACCCACCCTCCTTATGCCAATATTATCCCTTACTCAAAAAAAAAACTTGAGGGCGATTTATCCAACGAATACAGCATTGATGGATTTATTGAGGATATGAAAAAAGTTGCCAAGGAATCATTCAGGGTTTTAAATCCAGATCATTACTGTGCTATTCTGATTGGGGATACAAGGAGAAAGAAGCATCATGTACCTATTGCATTCAGGGTTATGCAGACATTTCTGGATGCCGGATTCATTCTGAAGGAGGATGTCATCAAGCATCAGTGGAGATGCAAATCCACCCCATTCTGGCTGAAGAGATCCATCGAGTATAATTTTCTTCTGCTAATGCATGAGCATCTTTTTGTGTTCAGAAAACCGAAAAATAAGGAGAAGGTAATGGATTTTGAAGATTCCGTCAAATGGTGGTAAATTTTATCATAATAAATAGCATAATGAATATTGGCATATGTATTTCATCTTAGTTAACTTCAAATATCATTTACACATCTCATCTCATGCCTGCCGTTGAGGTGCGCAATCTGGTAAGGGACTATGGAAAGGTAAGGGCGGTAAACGGCATTTCTTTCAGTGCCGATGAAGGAGAGATATTCGGGCTGATAGGACCCAACGGTGCAGGGAAAACAACCGTACTGCGAATAATCTCCACGCTTCTCCGGGTTACCGGTGGCGAGGTAAAAGTTTTCGGGCATGATGTGACTGAAGAAGCCGGCGAGGTCAGAAAGTTAATAAGTTACCTGCCGGAAGATGCAGGGGCATACAGGAATCTGACCGGGAGGGAATACCTTAGATTCATCGCAAGGTTTTTCGAGGTCGGAAAGAAGATGGATGAAATCATAGGCAGGGGAATAGAGATTGCCGACCTTGGAAAGAGGATAGATGACAAGGTTGAAGATTACAGCAAGGGCATGACACGCCGCCTCCTTGTGGCGAGAGCTCTCATGATAGAGCCCGGACTTGCCATACTGGATGAGCCCACCTCCGGCCTGGATGTCATAAATGCCCAGGAGATAAGAAAAATAATCCAGAATACGGTCAGGCAGGGGACTACTGTTTTGCTGTCCTCTCACAACATGCTTGAAGTCGAGTTTCTCTGCGGCAGAATCGCACTGATGAATAACGGGGAAATAGTCGAGGAGGGAAGCCCCCCGGAACTAAGGGCGAGGTACGACGCGGCGAATATAGAGGAAGTTTTCACCGAGGTGGTAAGATGAATCACCTTCTGAATATAGTAAAGAAGGAGGTCAGGGAACTGCTTACGC
The DNA here is from genome assembly GCA_964606745.1 of uncultured Thermoplasmatales archaeon. GTDB lineage: Archaea > Thermoplasmatota > E2 > UBA202 > DSCA01 > VBQP01. The sequence continues at coordinate 6,919 of CAZSHJ010000004.1, forward strand.
CGGCAACGATTATCCCGATAGTCGTTATGACTCTTGTTTTCGGCGGCATGGGAAGCATGATCGGGGGGGCGGCAGCGGTGGCAAAAGAAAAGCCCGTCATCGGCATCATAAACGGGGATGAAGGAATCTTCTCGGATATCGTAGACGAAACAATCAGGAACCTGTCGGCGGTTGTCTATAACGGCACATCCGGGGATGTGGACGAGGGAGTAGAAACCGTAAAGGAAAAAGGAGGAGTGGCCCTCATCATCGTGTCTTCCAATTTCAGCGATAGCATATTCCAAAACAAGTCGGGAGAGATAGAAATCTACTGGATAATGAGGGGAGCGGGAATCATGGATTCAATCTCATCGGGCGTTGTCGATGGAATTCTGCGGGAGGCGAACGGAAAAATCTCAATGAAGTTGATAGAGAAAGGTGATGTGAATGCAACCTTTGCATTGTCTCCCACCAGAAGGAACGAGACAACGATTTTCAAGGGAAAGGAAATGCAGGGCATATCCCCGGGCACGATAAGTGCCATGCTCTCCTCCCAGTCCACGATGGTTCCAATAATAATGATGATAATTATCATGATGGCGGGAGGTATGGTCATCTCCTCGATGGGGCTGGAAAAGGAAAACAAAACGCTTGAAACATTGCTCACCCTGCCCGTGAAGCGGAGTTCAATCGTTGCGGGCAAGATAGCAGGCAGTGCCATCGTTGGCCTGCTCATGGCAGTCATATACATGGTGGGTTTCAAATATTATCTTACGTCCTTCGAGGTTTCTGGAAACGTGAATCTGGCTGACTACGGACTCACGCTGGACGCATGGGATTACCTGCTCATCGGAATATCCCTGTTTCTTGCTCTCACCGCTGCGCTGTCGCTCTGCATGGTTCTGGGCACATTCGCAAAGAACTACAAGAGTGCACAGACGCTGACCGTTCCTGTTTCCATTCTTGCAATCATCCCGATGTTCATGATTATGTTCAAGGATTTTTCCACCCTGCCCCTCGCCCTCAGAATCGTCCTGTTTGCAATCCCATTCTCCCATCCGATGATGGCAATGCGTTCCCTTATGTTCGGTGACTACCCGCTCGTCATTTCCGGAATTGCATATGTGACGATTTTTGCCCTTGTAATGATTGCAATAGCCGTACGGATTTTCAAGACCGACCGGCTGCTCACGGGCACCATATCAAATCCCCTGAAGAAAAGGCGGTAACCTTTTATTTTCCCTCAATTTCATTGACCGTGCAGAATGAATGGGATATTATTGCCAGGGGCTTCGATAAGACACGTCAGAGGCCATGGAAAGAGTGCCTTGATTTTGTTGAAGATAGGAACGGAAATGCCATCGATATCGCATGCGGAAACGGCCGCCATCTTATTCCGCTGGACAGGAATGTTAAGGCGATCGGCATTGATATGTCACCCGAAATGGTGAAAATTGCCCGTGAAAATGTGAGAGGAGTCAACAGAAAAAACATTTCATTTGCCGTTGGAAATGCAGTTTATCTCCCGTTTAAACCCGGCACATTTGACTTTGCTCTCTTCATGGCAGGGCTGCACAATATAAGAAGCAGGAGTAACAGAATAAGGGCATTGAAGGAAGTGGGACGTGTGCTTAAGAATGACGGGGAGGCATTGATTTCGGTATGGTCGAAATGGCAGGACAGATGGAGAAAACATTTTTTGAAGGATTTGCTGATGCCGTGGAAAAAATCAGGGGATATCCATGTTCCGTGGGAAAGGGACGGGAAAAAGGTGATGCGATTCTACCACCTCTACGGCATGATGGAATTGAAGGCGGATGTAAGGAAGGCGGGACTGAAAATCGTTAACGCATGGAGCGTGAAGAAAGCATCAAGGAAGCATGCCGATAATCACTTCATTATCGTCAGAAAGTAAGGTTGAAAAAGAAAATGAATACAATCACCATTCCCACGGCCATCAGAATTAAAGCCAGCTTTTTGTCGGATGAAATAACCATAGGGATGGGCCCTATCAAAATCAAACCTCCCATATGTTTTTCCTTTATCATTTCCTCTTTCGATGGCGGTTGCCATTCGTTTCTATATGTTTCTTCTTCTGTCATGTGAAACTGCGAAATCATGAATATAGGAAAGGAAAGAAATATTAGGATCATGCCGATGAACATGAGTGCACCCTCTCCGTAAATGAACGGAAAAATTATGAAAATGCCCATCTTTCCTTCCCCCATGGCAACGCCCGCAATGATGCATGCAATGCCGAAAATAAATGTAATGGCAGGTACTCTACTTTCCATACCTCCTCTGCCTCTGCTGGTATGATTTGATGACTTCCAGAAAATCCGTCTTTTTCAAAGCGGGCCAGTAAATATCCGAGAAATAAAGCTCGGAATATGCAATCTGCCACAGCAGAAAATTTGATATTCTTTCTTCCCCGGAAGTTCGCAGTATCAGGTCGGGGTCGTGGGTATCCGATGTATAAAGATATGATGAAATTACCTCTTTTTTTATGTCCTCCAGCATCATCTCGCCATTTTTCACCGCCCTTGCTATCTTCTTCACCGCCTCGACGATTTCCTCCCTCCCGCCGTATCCTATGGCTATATTGAAGTAATGCTTGGTATAACGCTCGGTTGCATCCGTCACCTCCCGGGCTGCCTTTGCAACCCTCTCCGGAAGTTTTTCTATATCTCCTATTACCCTTACCCTGACTTCATTTTCGTGGGTTCGCCTGTCGCCCGCCATTTTCTTCAAATCTTTTTCAAACATATCCATCAGGTGGTTCACTTCCTCATCGGGTCTGTTGAAATTGTCTGTTGAAAAGGCAAATACGGTAAGCCCCTCCACTCCCACTTCATGGCACCATCTTACCACGTCCTCCAGCTTGTCGCCGCCCATCCTATGGCCCTCATCCGGGTCCAGGCCTTGATAAAGTGCATATCTCCTGTTGCCATCCATTATGATTGCAAGATGGCGCGGGACAGGATGACGTTTGATTTCCTCCATCATTTTCTTTGCCTTTATCCGTTCCATCTCCGAGTTCACGAGCCGGAATAGTTTGTTCTGCCTAATCTGGCGTATTATATTCCGGGCGAATTGAGTCTCTATTGCCCTGTCGCCGAGTTCGGTGACTTTTTCCTTCACGTAACTCCTTTTCATTGCACACTCCGATAAAAGATTGCGTTTAAATAGTTGCTGTTAATTTAAATACAGGACATCTTTACCATTATGAAAGTTGTCGTCGCCCTCGGCGGAAATGCATTGATAAAATCCGACCAGAAAGGCACAAGCGAGGAGCAATTCAAAACAACCATGAAGTCTGTCAAGGACATCGTAAAAATGATAGAGAATGGTTGGGAGGTTGTCATAACACATGGAAACGGGCCGCAGGTGGGCTCGATTTTACTTCAGCAGGATGTGGCAAAGAGCGCTGTCCCCCCGATGCCCCTTGATATCTGCGTCGCACAGTCTCAGGGACAGATAGGTTACATGATACAGCAGTGCATGCTCAACTCCCTTGCTTCCAGCGGCATACAGAAGGGCGTGGCAGCGGTTATCACCCGGGTGCTTGTTGATGAAAATGACCCTGCGTTCGAGAATCCGACCAAGCCCGTCGGCCCGGTTTACAGATATGATGAGGCACTGCTGAGGCTGAAGGAAGGTTACATAATAAGTCAGCAGAAGGGGGGCTGGCGGATTGTCGTTCCGTCACCAAATCCCATATCCATAATAGAACGAGAGGCGATAAAAAAATTGATTGACAGCGGTATTATCGTAATTGCAGTGGGAGGCGGCGGCATCCCGGTCGTAAAGAAAGGCGACGGGGTTACGAAAATAGAGGGAAAGGAGGCCGTCATAGACAAGGATCTGGCATCCGAGCGTCTTGCAATGGAAATAAACGCAGACACCCTTCTCATTCTCACCGATGTTGATGCCGTCTACCTGAATTACGGCTCGGAAGACCAGAAAAAGTTAAAGGAAATCTCACTTCAGGAGATGGAGGAATATTATTATCAGGGCCAGTTTCCCCCGGGCTCAATGGGGCCGAAGATTCTGGCTGCAATAAGATTCCTTGAAAACGGAGGAAAAAAAGCGATAATATCCTCAATCGAACATGCATGGGATGCCCTGGAAGGGAAGGCGGGAACACAGATTGTGAAATAAGGGTTGAAAAAGCTCAAAAACAACTGATATATATTCATGTTGCAATGAAAGATTTGGAAAAGATTAAAAGTCCTTTAGACTTAATTAAAGGAGGTGATAAATATGTCAGCAGAAGAAAACAAAGCTATTGTTAGTCGCATATTTGAGGAGATTCTCAATGAGAGAAATCTGGATGCAACAGACGAGCTTTTTGCCACCAACTATGTCTTTCATGGACCTGGAGGTCACAAATTGCATGGCCCAGAGGTTTTCAAACAACTCATTTCTCAGCCCCACGCTGCCTACCCGGACTTTCATGTCACGGCTGAAGACATGATCGCTGAAGGGGACAGAGTAGTGTGCCGTTTCACAAGCCATGGTACACACAAAGGTATGCTGGGAGGTATCGCTCCCACTAACAAGCAGATTGAAGTGACGGGAATTGCCATCTATCGTATTGTTGATGGCAAAGTCGTAGAACACTAGGAGAATCTGGACATGCTGGGTACAATGCAGCAGCTCGGTGTGATACCACCGCCGGGAAAACCGAATAAGTGATGCATTTGGTTGAGCCTTACAAAAGAGATATACTATCTTCCAACACGGTGTATGCAGTTCGCCTTACGGGTTCACCAAACCACTACGCACCTTCCCACATCCGAAAAACGTTATCCGCAATCGTTAGCGAAAGCGAATTTGTTTTCACTACGTTGAACCAAAATTTACCTTCAACGCTTCCATGTATGTTCACAAAAATTTATGCAACTTTTCGACCTTGACCTCCTTCTGTTCCCCTGTTTCCATGTTCTTGATAGTTACCATCCCCCTTACCCATTCGTCAGGGCCCATGATAATCACTGATTTTGCCCCTATTCTGTTTGCATACTGGAGTGATTTCTGCGGGCTCCTCCCCATCAAATCCATATCGAGCAGTACTCCTCTGCCCCTCAGTTTTCTCGCAAGGGAGACGGCCTCTTTCCTCATTTTATCACCTATGGGATGAAGATAGACCGGTTTCTTTGATGGTGGAAAGTTGTAACCCTCCTTCTCAAGTGCGAGAACAATCCGGTCAAACCCGAGGGCAAACCCGGCGGTGGGCGTATTGTCACCGCCGAGAAGGGGTAAAAGACTGTATTCCCCGCCTCCGCAAATTTGTTTCTCTGCCCCGAGGGAAGGTGCATCTATCTCAAATACAATGCCTTTATAATAATCGAGTCCTCGGGCGATTTCCATCGCGGTTTCAATAGTATTAACGCCAAATTCTTTCAATAAACTTATGACTTCTTCATAACGTTTTAGTTCTTGGTCCAACCCCGATTCTTCACTATATTTTTTTACATCTTGTATGTTACTACTTTGTAAAAAGTCCATAAATTCGGTTGTTTTTTCTTTTGTGACACCCGAAGCAATGAACTCGTTTTTAACGCCATCATAATCTTTTTTATCTATCAGTCTAAATATCTCATCTTTTTTATCTTTATTTTCCGATTTCGCAGAACCTGCTGGGGGGAACAGAGATAGAATCCCGTCTACCTGTCGGTTAAGCAGATCAAGATGACCAATCCTGAGATTGATATCTTTTAGCCCCGTTTCTTTTAGGACATGATATGCCAAGGCGATGAGCTCTGCTATGGCCTCAGGTCTGTCGGTCCCTATCAATTCGCATCCCATCTGCCAGAATTCCCTGTAGCGGCCCTTCTGAGGACGGTCATATCTGAAACAATTCCCGAAGTAGTATATCTTCAGGGGCTTCGGACTCATCCGCAGTTTTTCCATGTAGAATCTCATGGCGGGTGCGGTCAATTCCGGACGCAGGGCAAGCTTTCTTTTCGATTTATCTTCAAATGCATAGGTCTCCTCGATGATTTCCTTTCCCGATTTCATGGTAAAAAGATTCATATTCTCTATCGTGGGTGTTGCAATCTCCCTGTATCCATATCTCTCAAATACGGCACGCATCTCCCTATCGGTGGCCATCCTCTTCCTCATTTCATCAGGAGTGAAATCTCTTGTGCCTCTGGGTTTGCCTATTGCGACCATGTCCCTTTAGCGGAAATACATTTATTATTGTTACTATCCCAACTTTTTTATTTAAGTTCCAAATACACCCTCTATGAACTTGAAGCAGTGGGCATATATTTTCATCGGGCTGATTCTCCCTTGGGTATTGATTATTGCTGGTGCGGTCGCCCACATATATAATGTATGGCTCTATGTCGGCTCGGTAACGTGGTTCCTGACAGCCGTTTCCATTATGCTGGCACTTTGGGACTAGCCGGCAATTTGTTAATATCTCTCTAGAAAAGTTTTATAAAGAAAATCTGCTTAATATAGCCAGATAAAATGGCAGTTATAGGAGGAATATTCGGTAAAAGTCACAGGAGGGATAGCGAGTACATAGATCTTGCTGAGGAAGTCGGCGGCAAGGAGGAAACAGAGCCGATGATGTATGTAAAAGTCGCAGAATTGCAGAACTACGAGGATTTGAAAGACTTCACAGATTATGTTTACAATGGAGATATCCTGATACTTGATACGGCTCAGATATCATCGGATGATCTGGAACTCGAGAGGATTACAAACGAACTCAAGAGAGTTATAAATGATATCGGGGGAGATATTGCCGGACTTGGCAGGAATTTGCTGATAGTCACACCCGCCGGTATAAAGGTGAACAGGAGAAAAATCAGGGGTTCCTTCTAACCCTTTATAAATCGTTCAATCTCCAAAGAATCCAGCCATTCTTCCCTGCATCCGCATCTCAGCCCCTTAAAGGCATCTTTCTTACGGTATATTGTAAATTGTTCTATTGCATTCATGAATGAGTTATCGCATTTTCCACAATTGTGTGCCCCCCTCCGCCTCCCGCCGGCGACCACATCGCATTTTATCTGTCCGTCAAACATATCTGAGGTTCTTTCGAGAATCTCGGCAACGCTCCACAGCCACGGCGGGCGGTAAACACCCCTTTTCCACAGGTATTCGACAAGCGTATTTGCGTGTATCGCCACGGGATTGAATGAAACGGTGTCTGATATGCCTGCAATTTTTTTGACCGAAAGCAGAGCGTCTTTTATCGATTCTTCCTCTGCCAGAAATGCGGGCTTTATAAGTATGTATGTTTTTAACTGCATATTCCGGTCGACCACAGCCTTCGCCGCATCCATCCATTCCGAAAAGGTAAATCCTTTATTTATGGAATACTTCCGCACCCTGTCATTTGCCGATTCAAGTCCTATTGCCACCTCCAGTGTTTTATTTCCGGGAATGCCTCCGAGTAAATCCAGATTTTTTATGAATTCAGGCCTCGATTCTATCAGTATTCTATCTGCTTTCTCGAAGAATTTCTTCAGTATTTTTATTTGCAGGTTGAGGGGCACTTCCTTACCATCAAGGAAACTACCTGAGGTGAATATCTTTATTATCCTTTCCCCGTTATACTTTTGAACGGCAATTTCAAGCTGTTCCTCCATCTCTTTCTCTGTTATATCCTGAATGCTGTCATTGAAGTATCCGCACATTGTGCATCCGGAATGCCGTGCCCAGAAGCATCCCCTTGTTTTCAGTATGAACACAAATGCCCTCACTACTTCATTGCCAAGAGTATCATTCTCCGACCATATCCGCGGCTCGATATCCCTTTTGGAACGCTTCTTTTTTTTCAGTTCCCTGCAGAATTTCTGCAGTTCGTCCATGAGATGTTATAGCCCATGCTTTATTATCTTTTTGTTAGAGGATGGATTTAACAACTGAAAGGGTCATGCAATGCCACCCACAAAGTATTTGTTCGATCCATTGAATTATTTTTTCTAATAAAAATCCTGGACCGTATTGATATATTTTTGGCATGCTTACTTCTAGTGTTCCCCAATCACTTTCAGCATTATGAACATCTTTGGCTTTGGCTTTGATCGTATATGTTCCTTTTTCAGCCCATGCATGCTTTACATCTATGCCCTCGCCAGAATTAAACGGTCCAAGCCAATTACTGCTGGTGCCGTCTCCCCAGTCGATGAAGTAATATACATCATTACCGTCAGGATCTGATGTCACAAATGTGTACTCATATTCCGTGCCCACTTTTCCGGATGGTGGGCCTGTTATGGTGGGTGAACCCGGGGAATTATCGATGTTCAATAGGTATTTTATTGTCTCCCGAATTGTGATATTCGTCGCTTCAATCGCATCTTTGAGCGGAATATTTGATTTTACATGTATAAATCCTGCTGCCCGGCACGGATACGGATTATCTGTAACATTATAGAGAGTTTGATACCACATTCCGAGATACGCCATATATTCGCACAGATACCTTCCTGGATTACCATCCCAGTCAACCCATGCCCTTATAGACGTTTCATCGTTTACGGCATCCTCAATCTCTTGAGCAGGAAGCGTGGAATGACGCACATAATTCACCGGCACGCTATCATCCGGCGGGCATGGCGTTGGTTGGTACGGCGGTTTTTCATCATCAATCCAGTTATCGAGGTTGCGTGCATTGTATTCAATTTCCCACGGTCCCCTTCCTGCACCGAAACTTATGATCGCAACTGGATGAATTTGGGCGGTAATATTCCAGAAATCCTCCCACGTGTCCTGGTAATCAACCTCGAATGTGCCGTTATATGTTCCAAGTGTCGGGAAGAAAGAATAGATGTTGTACCCCATCCCTCCCCAGTTCTCGCCTTTCCAGCCATCCGGATTCAGGTAGGTGCTATTGCTGAACTGCGCAATCATCTGGCCGGTTGGGTTCCAGTAGCCGGTCAACATTATATTGCGAAGACTGCTGGATGATGATTGTACATTAAAATTACTGGAATCTGGTCCGGCACCGCTTACAATTGGCATAACACCTGTTCCGATAAATAAAATTATCAGCCCTGCAGCTAAACCTTTTCCCCATATAACCTTTCCCATATTTTTCACCTTCATTATTATATTGGCTGGCAGGTTATAAAACTACTTATGGCACGATATTCCTACAAAATTGTAACGTGGTAGTTTTTACTGCTGAATCGTAAGTTTTTCTGATAGATAAAAATTCATGGTTACCTTACCAGAAAAAATGAGGCGTTACAAAATTTCAGGAATACCCTCTTATCCCAAGATGGATTCACCAATCTGCAAGGAAAGTTTTCTCACAAATAGAGTGAAAATATTTATCTCTTAATTGTATCTCTTATTTATTCAACACAGCATCTTAACCGCAAATATTTATATAGATACAATAAATAACTTTGTTCATGGGAAAAGAAAAAGCAAGAGGGGCTGCTGTTATCACCTTCATCTCTCTGATATACTTCATGTGGCTGATGGTGGTTGTTTTGAAGGAAAAGGGTTATATTCTCTCTGGCACGAATCTTTTTCTCTCGCTGGTAGAATGGGCAATAGTGGGCACCATTATTTATGCCGTTTTTCTTATAATAGAAATTTTTTATTATTTATCAATCCCCAGGGAGAAGAAAATGGCCGAAGGGATAAAACTTTTTTCTGCCGTGACAAAAAGGGTTGTATGCAGCAGCTGCAATATCGTTTTCACCATAACAGATACCGGCGTGAGGCCGCTCCGCTATACATGCCCCAACTGCGGCGGGGAGGGTGTCCTCAGGGGTAAGACCGCCGAGGGCGAAAGGAAGGAGATAAAGTGCGAAAAATGTGAGAATTCATTTGAAATATATGACACGGGAGAGCGACCTTTGAAATATGAATGCCCCAGTTGCCATTTTGAAGGAACCGTCCCTTCATAGATAACCATGTTCAAAGCGAGAGTGGAAATACGTCTTAAAAAAGGAATTTCCGATCCAGAGGGGAGAAATATTTTGAAGGCACTCCATCTTCTAGGTTTCGAGGGCGTAAGGAATGTGAAAATGGTAAAGACGGTAGAATTGTTTATCGAAGCCAGTAGTAAGGAAAATGCAAGGGAGAGTACGAGAATGATGTGCCAGCGCCTCCTGGCAAACCCGGTAATCCATGATTACGAAATAACAGTTGAAGGGGTAACAGATGATTGAGAGGTTCCTCATAGAGGGCGGGGAGGTACATATTGTAGACTTATTCAGTGCCGGTGATGGCGAACTAATAGAGATAAGCAGGGAAATGGGGCTTGCACTCAGTCTCGACGAAATGAAACTCGTAAAGGAGTATTTTAAAAAAAGGCAGCGAAATCCTACGGATCTTGAACTGCAGGCACTCGGTCAGGCATGGAGCGAGCATTGCTGTTACAAATCCTCCAAAGTTGTATTGAAGGAAAACGTGTACGGCATAGAGGAAAGCAAGATTGTGACGAGGGAGGACGCAGGCGTTATCGAATTTGACGACGAACATTACTATGTTGCGGCACTTGAATCTCATAATCATCCGTCTGCCATAGAACCGTATGGTGGGGCGGCCACGGGCATAGGCGGCATAGTAAGAGATGTGCTGTGCATGGGAGCTCAGCCAATAGCATTGATTGACCCCATCTTTTTCGGCACGTTAGATTATGATTACGGGAAACTGCCAAAGGGCGTGAAACATCCCCGTTACCTGTTCAAACGGGTCGTAGAAGGAATAAGGGATTACGGAAACAGAATAGGCATCCCTACGGTTGCCGGCCAGGTATACTTTCATGACGGATATGTGGGTAATTGTCTGGTAAATGTCGGCTGCATCGGCATAGTAAAGAAGAAAAACCTCATTCACAGCAGGGTAAAAAACCCGGGTGACATATACATCTATGCAGGCGGGAGGACAGGGAGGGACGGTATCCACGGTGTAACATTCGCCTCAGAGGAACTCAGGGAGGAATCAGAGAAGGAGTCGATTTCCGCCGTTCAGCTCGGCGACCCGATTACAAAGGAGCCCCTAATCCATGCGTGCCTTGAATGCACCGAAGAGGGCATAGTCGAGGGAATGAAAGATATGGGCGGCGGCGGGCTGTCCTGCGTCTGCGGCGAGCTTGCATATGATGCGGGATATGGTGCGGAGATATATCTCGACAGAATTCCTTTGAAAGAGGGGGATATGACTCCCTGGGAGATATGGGTGTCGGAATCACAGGAAAGAATGATGCTTGCCGTCAAGGAGGAGAATGCCGACAGGGCACTGCAAATATTCGGGAATTGGGACGTGGAAGCCGTTGTCGTGGGCAGGGTGATAAAGGAGCCGTTTGTACGCATAATTTACAATGAGAGGGTGGTAGGGGAACTGGATTTGAGATTTCAGGTTGCAGGACCGTTATATGAAAGGCCGTGGAAGAAACCGGTGAGCAGGGAAGGAAGTGACCCCGATTTTGATATGCCGGACATAGAAGACATGGTGCTCAAAATTCTTTCGTCCGTCAATGCCTCGTCCAGGGAATGGGTGGTCAGACAGTATGACTTCGAGGTGAGGGGCAGCACATCAATGAAGCCCCTTCAGGGAGAAATAGGGAGGGAGACTCATGGCGATGCTGCTGTTATAAAGCCGCTGCCCGATTCTTACAAGGGACTCGCAATAACTTCGGATATAAATCCGTATTTCACGTCGATAGATCCGTATCTGGGTGCACGATCTGCCGTTGATGAGATGTGCAGGAATCTGGCAGCAGTTGGTGCTCGCCCTGATTCAATAGGGGACTGCCTGAATTTCGGCAATCCAGAAAAACCGGAAAGAATGGGGAATTTACACATTGCCACAAGGGGACTTGCAGAGATGGCTCGAGCACTTCACCTTCCGTTCATCTCGGGCAACGTAAGCCTTTACAACGAGGGTTCTGAAGGGACGATTCCTCCGACGCCTACCGTCATGGGCATAGGAATTGTTGATGACATACGGAAATGTGTTACCTCGAATTTTAAAAAGGAAGGAAACGGCATATATCTCATAGGAGGAACAAAGAAGGAGATGGGAGGAAGCGAATATTACCAAGCGATGGGATTATCCGGGGGAAAGGTGCCAGGAAGCGATGTGGAGATGTTGAAAAAGAGCGTGGCCTCGGTAATAAAAGCCATCAATTCCAGGCTTGTCTCGGCATGCCATGATATATCCACAGGTGGATTGGCATCGTGCCTGGCGGAGATGGCTATGGGCGGCAAAGGGGCGGAAATATGCCTATATTCAATGGAAGATATAAGACCGGACTTCAAACTCTTTTCAGAATCAAATACCCGATGGGTAATGGAAGTTAATAAGGGCGACGATGAAGAATTCAAGGCGCTTTTCGAAGGAGTAAAAGTGACAAGAATCGGGGAAGTCAAAGGCAACAGATTGACCGTATATGACGGGGAAGAGATGGAGAAACATATTGACCTGCCGATAGCCACATTATATGATAAATGGAGCAGCAAACTGCAGAATACAATGGGATGATATATCAGCCTATTTTGCATCATCTCATTTTAGACTTGGAACGAAGAAAGGAAATACTGTAGTTCATCTACTGTTTTTACAATACTCAATCTAAGTATACTAAATCCCTTCCTTCCGTCGGGCAAAAAATCCTTTAGCTAAAAGATACTTTCTCACTCTATTACTTCAACATTCACCGCTTTCGGACCTTTTTGTTCTTCCTTTATCTCGAATTTTACTTTCTGCCCTTCCTTCAGAGGTGTGTCCGACTTCACATCTGACTGATGGACAAAAATATCCTTTTCCATTCCTTCCGCTCCGATAAAGCCATAAGATAGCATCCATCTTTTAACTATTCCTTCCATTTATACTCACCTGTTTCTCCTAAGATAACGTTACCCTAATATATTTAGTTTGTGTTTTTTCACCTGAAATATACTTATATAACAAATTCTTTACACACCCATGCCTAAAATCAATCCTGATGAGATAACTAACGTCGTGGTAACGGGCAAGAGTGGTGCAGGCAAGCAGCCCAGAATAGATGTATTGGTAGAGAGATTTAATCTTGAGCAGCTTTCCACCGGCAACATATTTCGCTCCTATCTGGGGAAATTCAATGCACATGGTTATGATGGGAAACTGGACGGTTTCTGGAATGAAAAGGAACAGCAATTCATACCAGACGATGAGATTGCAGAGGAACTGGGAACAGATGATGATGACATAATGCTGGGCATGAAAGCCAAGTATTTCGTTGATAAGGGGCTATTTGTTCCTGATTACATAACCAATGCGCTTTTTGATTCATATTTTGCAAAAAAGGGTTATCGCAAGCAGGTGCTGGACGGTTATCCAAGGACAATGCAGCAATCAAAATTTCTTCTTGGGCTGATGGATAAGAAGAATTCCATAATAGATTTCGTCCTGCTGGTTGAAAACTCGGATGATAAAATAGTAGAGAGAACCATTAACAGGCGAATATGCCCGGAATGCGGTGCGGTGTACCACCTGAAATACAAGCCACCGGATAATGGCCACTGTAAAAAATGCGGTGCAAAGGTCATCCAGCGTTCGGACGATACGGAGGAAAAAATCCGTTCCCGGCTCGAGGAATTCAAAAAGAAGGCACTACCCGCCCTCGAATATCTGGAAATACATGGCATTCCGGTTGTTAGAGTTCCGGGACATCTCGAGGAATTTACACCGGAGAACGTCCGTAAAAGTGTCATGAATGAAGTAGAGAAGCTGTTTTAGGGATCTGCAAATCAAAAATATTTATATTGTCCCCCGATAAAGAAAGGATGAAAAAAATTGTTCTTGCCATTACGGGTGCATCCGGGATTATATATGGAATAAGGACTTTTGAAGAGTTGAAAAAAGGGGGCTGCAGGGTTTATCTTATAGTATCCGAAAATGCAAAGAAAATAATGGAGCATGAAACTTCGTGCGATGTGGAAGAATTGATTACCGGGGCGGACAAGTGTTTTGAGGAGAATGATGTTGAATCGGGGCTTGCCAGCGGTTCTTTCGGGTATGACGGTGCAGCGATTGTCCCATGCAGTTTGAAAACGATGGGGGCAATTGCCAGCGGATATGCAAATAACTTAATCACGAGAATGGCACTGTGCTCGATGAAGGAAGGAAGGAAACTCATTCTCGTTCCGAGGGAAACGCCGCTTGACCTGATAAGCCTTGAGAATATGGTAAAGCTGAAAAAAAGCGGTGCGGTGATACTGCCCGCAATGCCTGCCTTCTACCACAATCCGCAGCAAATAGATGGCGTTGTAAACTACGTCGTTGGAAAAATACTCGATCAGCTCGGCGTTGAACATAATTTATTTAAAAGATGGGGTCAATCAATCGAATAGCCTTTCACTCATCCATTCCGGGGTGAATGTAATCTGGTCATCATATCCCTGTCCGTTTCCTATGAAGAGAAGTGGTTTTCCTATTGTATATGCAATTGAGAGAGCTGCCCCGCCTTTGGCATCGGCGTCCACCTTGTTGAGTATAATCCCTTCTATTCCGACGACCTCGTCAAATCTCTTTGCCTGCTCGACGGCATCATTACCGGTCAATGCATCGCCCACGAAGATAATCATATCCGGCTTTGCAACCTTCTTTATTTTCTTCATCTCGTCCATAAGGTTTATGTTGGTCTGCATTCTCCCTGCAGTATCAAGCAAGACGATATCCCTGTATTTAGCTTTTGCATGCTCGATAGCGTCGTAGGCGACGGCGGCGGGGTCTGTCCCTGCGGCATGTTTTACCAGTTTCACCCCTATCCTATCTGCATGCAATCCAAGTTGCTCTATCGCACCGGGCCTGAACGTGTCACATGCACCCAAGACGCAGCTAAAACCCTTCTTTTTCAGATTGTGGGCAAGTTTTGCAATTGTGGTTGTTTTTCCGGTGCCATTGACGCCAACAAACATCAGAACGACGGGCTTCTTGCTTTCCTTTATGAACATATCAAAATCCTTATTGCTGGATGATAAAATCTTCTCTATTGCCTTTTTCAGGGTTTCCTTTACCGCCTCGCCTGCATTCTTCCTCCCGATATACGGAAGCTGGCTTTTCACACTGTTTTTTATATCATCCACAACCGAGAGGGCGACATCCGCCTCGAGAAGACCTATTTCCAGGTTCCACATCAATTCTTCAAGCTTCTTCTCGCTCATGGGCAACGATGCCTTCTTTGTCTCGCCAAGTTTTTTCTCCAGAGTCAGCGTTTTTCGCAGTTCATCCTCCACTTTTTTCCCTGTAACCTTATCTTTTTCCTTCTTTACAGGTTTTACAGACGATTCCTCTGCCCTTTCTCTTTTGATTTCTTCTTCTATTGCATCCTCAAAATTTTTAAACTTATTCTTCAGGAACTTGAACATCTTGACACTTCCTTATTGCATTTTCCCGGACAGTTCCTCTACCTTTGCTTTTATTTTCTGGGAGGTCTCTATAAGTTTATTTTCCTCCTTGAGGAGATCATCTATCTTCTTGTCCACAAATGCCATTGCCTTGCTAATCGATTTTTCCGTGACCACCCCGCCTCCGACCCCCACCAGAACATTTGACGTATCTCCGAGAGACGCATGGATAAAAACATTTCCTCCAAGGGGCACAAGTAACTCCTTTCCCTTACCTGTCTTGGATATCTCTTCAAGTGACGATTTTACCGTTCTGTATTCTCCCAGCAGTTCCTCCATAAACCTGACCTGCTGGTATATGAGGTCCATTCTTTCCTGGTATTCTTGCAGGAGAGAAACATTTTTCGTGTTGTCTTCTTTGGTTGCCATGTTAATGCTCGATGAGATATTTCACCACGGGATTTTCCACTTCTTCAGATGTGATTTCATCCAATTCTTCTATCTTTACCATTCTTCTCTTTACCCTGTGGTTGCTGCCGATTATCGAAAAAACCTTCTCTTTTGCCTTAATTTTGCTGGTGCTTATCACCTCTTTCTTGAATGGATGCCAGATATCCTTCATATAAAATTTTCCTACTATCCTGTATGCCTTTTTTCCCATTTCATTCACCTACCAGATTAAGCGCATCTTCTATTCTTCCCATTTCAATACCTGTTGTTTTGCTACCTGCAATGGCACCTTTTGTATTTGCAATCATTCCTGCACCCACATATGGAACACCATGATTTATCGTTCCTATGCTGGCATCCACCCCAAATAGTTCCTCGAGTTTATTCTTTTCCTCATCTTCCAGTTTCGGGTGGCACAGCACTCCTTTGTTTGTGGCTGCTGCGGCCATGCCAACAGTTTTTATGCCGGCTATAGTGCCCCGTTTCGTCTCCACATCCAGCACGTCCTTTATATCCTTTATTGTTTTATCCTCCAGCATTGGATGGACAAGTGCCCCATAATCATTCACCAGGATGTTATTGCCCACGGCATTAAATTTATCTCCCACCACAAGGAGGTTATCATCAAAATTTCTGGCGATAACATCAATTTCTTCCTCGCCGATAAAATCTGCTACAACGGCCCCATGGGAGTTGAGAGCCAATAAGGAGCCTATTATTGTACTTCCTCCAATGGTTATACTCAAAACTCTTACTTTAAGAATCTCCTTTATTTTATCCTTCTCTTTTTCCTGGAGGGAAGGGTCTACAAACGCGATATCATCATTTGCCCTGCAAAAGACACCCAGATATGAATTGCTGTTAAAATCCAGTCTTCCAAGCATGGTAACGGTATTCTATTTCTTCTCCTTGCCCTCTATTTCTTTTTTTGATTCTCGGGGTTGTTTTTTTCCGGCTTTTCCTTCCGGCTGTTCAGGTTGCAATTCCTCAACCGTTTCCTCTTTGATTTCCTCGGGAGATTGTTCCTCTGTCTCTTCCTCTGATTCAGGTTCTTCCGGTTGCTCTGTCTCTTCCTCTGATTCAGGTTCTTCCGGTTGCTCTGTCTCTTCCTCTGGTGATTCTTCCATCTGCTGGAGTTCCTCCTCTTCAGTCTCCGTTATTTCTTTTTCCGGTTCCACTACTGCTTTCTCTATGATTTCCTCTTTCTCACCAGGTTGCACCGCTTCTTCTTCGGCCTCCTCCTCTTCTTTCTTCTTTCTCTCCACGACTTCAGCTTCAGGTGTATACGCCCAGACAATACCGTCATCACCTTTCACTCCCTTGATCCTTACTCTTGTGGGGATGTTGCTCCTGCCCCTCGACCACATTTTTTCATTTAAGCTGGCATCTATCATTACCTCTTCGGATTTCATGTGTTTGGAAAGAAAATTTCTTATTTCCTTAATCGCTCTTTTTGTTCTCTTTGGTCTCGGCAAGGACTTTATCTTGATCAGTGGGACAGTATAAATTCTCTCTTCTGGCATTCAAATCACCTCTTCAATTTACTCCTTCTCCAGTTCCTTCTTTTGGGATGCTGAAGAAATCTCCTGCTTGTTCTCATTGTTATCCAGGCAGGCACACGCCTATTGCTTTTAGTTTCTTTGTTCAACCTTTTCTTTTTGCCCAACGGTTTATTTCGTGACATCTAAATCCTCCTTATTTTTATTTCCCTTTTCTTTGGCGTCAAATTTTTTACTAATACCTGGAATTTCTTATCATCAAGTTGCCCTCTTATTCTCCCCATCTGGTACAGACCTATGATTTGATTTTCTATCATCTCTGCATTACGAGGGTTTGCCATCCTTATTCTTGCCAGCCTTTCTCTGGCATCTGCATCCAGTACCTGGCGGAGTAAAGCCCTTTTCTGGGCATGGATATATGCTTCTTCATTCTGCTCCTGTCCTTCCTGTTGTATTTGCTGAAGCATTTTCTTCTTGATATCATCTGCATCCATATTCAATATCACACTTTCTATTCTATTTAAATTTTTTTATTACTTTACCAATTCATGGGCCATATTATCAACGAAAGACCGACCTTTAGGGGTGACAACCCGTCCTTCCCCTTTGACTGTTGTTACCAGTCCTGCCTCTTCCAACTGCTGAAAAGCTTTTCTAACTATGGAGCCGCTGCCTTTTCTACATTTATACGGCTTTACCCCTCTGTCTCTCTTGCCGCCGAATAAACTTCGCAATCGTTCGGTTCCAATGGGGCCACGCATGTAGACTTTTCTCAATACCGCTGCCGCCCTCATATACCACCAGTCGGGATTATCGGGCTGCCTTTCCTTATGTACTCCAGTCTTTACCCACTTTGCCCACTCCGGGGGCGTGATTTTGTACTCGCTTTTGAGTTTTCCCGATAACTTTTTTATTATCGCTTCTGCTGGAACATCATATGCTGTGGTCATATTCTCAACGCCCAATACGAAAGTAATATAAAAAAGTAATGGGATGAACAGTAGTTCCGAAAGTGCCTAATTCCGCCAATCATTTTTGTCTGTAAACAACAATATAATGTGATTTTAGTTGATTTTTTCATTAAAACCACCTTATTAAATAATCATTTCACTTCAAAAATTGTGTGATTAGTTTAAAATTACTAAAAACCCACCTTCTCCAGATTGGAGAACTGGATTAAAAATCAATTTTTATCATTGAGTAACATGCTATCCCTCCCCTGTCTTGTAGAATATTGTAGCAAATAACTTTGATGTTATGACATGTTCGCTATATTTCTCTCCGTATAGCATAAGGCAAATCATAATATCAATTAAAATCCAGAGATTATACATAAGAACTGAAAACATGAAGTAAAAGAATCTAACGAAATAGTTCTTTGATGTGGTCTTTGAGCGGAATGAATACTTCTTAACCCTGTAGCTTGTCTCTATACCCCATCGCTTTCCGTATTGCCTGAAAACTTTATCTGCCAAGTCGACATCATTTTCATTCCAATCCTCGTTGCTTGCAAACGAATATTTTCTCCCATCATTTTCAACAATGATAACATTAATCGGTACATTTGCTATCATGAAATCTTTTATTACACACGGTGCAGATGTTATTTTTAGCAAGTGTATAATGGTTGAATATGCTGTGCAAGGCATTAAAAAATTCAGTTGGTTCTTGTTGAAGACCCTGATGCATTTTCCGCTGAAGAACCCTCTGTCGGCATATACCTTTCGTATCTTTATTCTCTGCTTTGCATATGCCAACAGTTTTGATAAAATATCCTCTTTTTTATCGAATGGTCCAACTGGCAATGCCAGCAAAGTAAATCTTCTACCAGCCTCAACGATGTTTATGGTGGCAAATCTATAACCTCTATTTGTCCCTCTTTCTGGCTTTCTCCCCACCACCATAGGTGTATTTTTATCGCCATAAAACAGCCAATCAGTAAAATCAATGGCAACATCGAATTTTCTGTATTTATTGAATAGGTTTTCTTTCCTCGCCATATCCCAAAGTTTCTCAAATATTACGTTGAACATTCTCTGCAATTCTGCGATATCCCCATATTTTTCCAAATGATAAAGCAGCGTATCTGCATTTGGAACATATTTTCTCAACTCTTTCATGGTCGTTGATCCGTTCTCTGCAAAATCCTGGGTTAACGCCATATAGATTAGCAAGTCGATAAAATTATTTTTTGTGTAAATGCAATTCCCATTTTGTTTTATGTCGAGAAATGGTGAAATTTTCTTTTTAATAAGTTTGGCCAGCTCCTTTGTCTTCTTATCCCTTTTACGATAAATAGTACCTTTAGAAATCTCCTTTGTTGGTTTTTCTATGTTGATTTCAATATCCAAATCAATACTGAACTTATCAGCCACTTCAACTATTTTCTTTGCTGTAAAATCAATAATCGCCCTTGTTTTGTCGTCAAGGATGTTATTTATGAAATGACTAAATGTTCTTCTGTCAGGAATCTTGGTAAGTCCCAACTTTCTTGCTTCTATTTTATAATCCTCTAGATATGATACCAACTGGGTAAAAAATTTGAGTTGCTTTATTTTCATGAGAAGGATGGCTTGCAAAAGAGCATCATAAGAATATTTAATTTTTCGGTAATCTTGTTTGAAAATGTTCAGATTGAGACATTGCAGGATATCCAAAACCTTTATCTCATTTCCATCAACTAATCTGAAAACATCATATACTTCAGATTTGATTTTATTCTCTAGTCTTTTGTCTAAAATTGGCAGGGCGTTACGCTTATTAAGGCTTTTTTGTTCATCTCGCTTGGAGATGTGTATGTGCTTGGCGGCCATATTTATCTCCCAAAGAGATGCTGGCTGTATGGTCAGCATCTTTTGGTATCAATATTTTTTGATATCAAAATATAATACCGTAATTGTTTATATATTTTTTGGTATCAATATTACTTAGTATCAAATAGTAGAAAGTATTAAATAATCCAGTTGGTATTATAAAATCACATGGATGGCTTAGCCGAGAAAGTCCTGTCTCTTTCAATCCGCAGGAAGGTACTAGAGGAACTAATAAAAAAAGGCAAGGCGACTGCTTATAAGATAGCTAAAGAATTGGACATTCCTGATGCAGCAGTCGGCAAACATCTCGGGATTTTACATGAAGTAGGACTTGTACAATCACCTGAAATTGATGTTTCAAGCGGGAGACTCAAAAAGATATATATGCCATCCAATAGAGCTGCAAAAATTTTAAAGGAATTTTGGAAGAAAGAAATTATGGCAGCACCAAAAATTATCCAGAATATGTGTAAAGAGGTGAAAGAAAATGGTTGAAAAAATATTAGAGATAGATATAGATGAGTTGGGTGTAGATGAATGCAACATTAGGGGAAGTAAATGGGAATACGATGAGGAGCTTATAAAATCAATTGAAGAAAACGGTATCATCGAACCCCTATTGGTTCGACCAGCTGACCCTTCTACTGGTTTGAAGTATGGAATTATATGTGGGAGTAGACGTTATAACGCAGCAATTGAAGTGGGTTTAACAAAAGTACCATGTATTGTAAAAAAGGTTGATGATGCAACGGCTATCGGTCTCTCTATTATGGAAAACAAACACAGGAAAGATATTCCTGGTTGGGTATACGCAGAAAAAATAAGACAGATGAACAAGTTAATAAATCATGGAACGCCAACTACAAAAAAAGTAAAAATGATTATATCAAAAACTGGCTTTGCCAAAAGAACGGTATACGATTATCTTGCATTGACAGAGGCACCTGAAGAAATAATAGAACTGATGAAAGAACCAGAAGAACGTTCAGAGGAAGTGAATGAGTATATAAAAGCTACTGCACCCGGTGCAGCAACATTTATAAAGGAGAAACCACTTTCCAAAGATAAGGCAGTTAAAATAGCAACAAATCTTAAGGATTTTTCTGATGAAAAAAAATTTGAAGTTGCTCGATTTATCGCACCGCTTAAAGAGGAAATAGCGATGGATTTAATCGAAAAAGTAAGATTGCACCCTGAAAAACCTTTAGAAGAAATCAAGAAAATGGTTGAGGGTATACCAAAAAGTGCTACTTGGGTGGTACAATTTGAGTGGGAGCCTAAATTGGTTAAAGCATTGGATAATGCGTGCATGGAGAAGAATATCGATAGAAAGAATCTCGTTACTAAATACGTAAAAGACGGATTGAAACGGGATAGATTTTTAGAGGAGGATTAGATGAATGAAGAATTAGCTAAAATAATAAAAGAGGACAGAGTTGCATCATTGACTACAACCAGTTTGAATGAAATTCTCAAATTATTTCCAATGCAAGGTACACCCTTTAGCTGTTGCATAACGAGCATAAAAGCTCATGCATCATCCTCCGAAAAATCAAGGCCACTAATCGATGACCAAGAATATGGGATTGCAGGATATATCGACAAAAGCTCGGATTCCTTTAATTTGGATTACAATATACTATTTAATGAGGAAAATGGTGTGCCAGAAAACCCATTAGATGCAGGAGGAATTAATAGAGTACTGACATCGATGAGAAAGCTCGGTTTTGAAGATGCTGCTGTGGATAATTTTACAGTAATAGTTAGGGATAAAGAGATTGGAAGATTGGCAGGTATTGATGAAGAATTATTTCACTTAACTATGGTCTCTGAGCCTGTAGATGGCGATATGGATAGAGCGAAAGTAAAGGAACATGAAGTAAACGAGAGATTATTTAAGTATCATGGATTCAAACATCGTATTATGCATTGTAAGAAGTTAATTGACCGTAGGCAGGAACTTACAAAAAAGCAGAGCGAGCAAAAACCATTAATTCATTGGAGGGGTTCAACTATAACTTCTTTGAGATCACCAATAAAAATTGCTCAAAAAGTAAAAGAACATTTCGGGGAATATGGACTCATAAAGAAATATGGACAAGGAAGTGAGGATACTTTGGTGCTATTAGATGTGTCTAGATAAACCCATAAAAAATGACTAGAGAGATAGTATCTATCAACATAGACAAATTGGATGTTGATAAATGCAATATAAGACAGGGCATATGGGATGCTGATACAGAGTTAATAAACTCAATAAAGCAACAGGGAATAATCGAGCCATTGATTGTTAGACCTCTTTTAGGGGACAGCGGTGAGATAGCTTATGGTATAGTTTGTGGAAGTCGTAGGTATAATGCTGCAATAGAAGCAGATCTAAAGGAGGTTCCTTGTATAATTAAAGAATCAGACGACAGACAAGCCAGAGACTTATCAATGACTGAAAATCGACAGAGAAAAGATACCCCCGTATGGATGGATATTGAGTGGATCGGACTCAACTACAAAGATTATCTAAGTGAAGGTTTTATCCCTAATGAAGCAATTGATAAGTTAGAAAGTACGGGTTTTTCTCCTCAGACTAGGGAAAGATATGTAAGAATTTTTCAACTACCCATCGAAATAAAGGGGTTGTTGAGGGAACTGTCGGACAGAACTATATATCAGAAAGAGTATATTATGCGAGTTACATCAAAAAATATTAACAATACACTTAGTTTAGGAAATGCCGATCATCTTGTCAGAATTATGGACAAATATGATGTTGAGAAGTTAATGGAAATAGCTATTTTTTTTATTAATATAAAAGAAGAAATTGCTGATAAAATAACAAATGAGTTAGCCTTGCACCCGGAAAAATCTGTAAATGAAATTTATAGAAAAATATCAAAAAAAGAGTATAGTGTAAATGAGAAAATTATTAAATTTGATTGGGAAGTTTGGAAAGCAATAGAAGACATATGTATGGACAAGCAAATGCATGTTGACAAATTTCTAACAAATACTATAAGAAGGAGATTGGTCAGAGAGGGCTATCTAAAATCTGAAAAAGTTATCGTAGACGATATTACCGAACGCTCAGATAAGGAAAATAAAATTGATGTTAGAGCTACCAAAAGTAGACTCCAAAAATTTGGATATAAATTTGTTAAACAAGAGGGAGATATCACTACTTTGAGATGCCCAACAAAAGATGGGTATGGATGTTTTTTCAGAGCGTATAATAGTGGGAGAATATCTATAATCACAATAGAAAATCCTTCATCATATGAAAATCCGAGGAAAAGACTAATGGAAGAAAAGAACAGATTAAAAACAAAAAAATGAGTTTAGATATATATTTACAAAAACATTAAAAAGGCAATAAAATTACAGTACAAAGAGTAAAAATATGATGGATGATAAAATGATAGAAATCAAAGATGGTAAATTTTACATATTGGATAGCGAGAATGGTAAATGGATTTTTGTAACAGAAGACGAAGCAATAAAAAAATTGAAGGATACTGCAAAAAAGAGTGACCCAGAAAAGACGAGGGTTATTGAAGTTGATATCAGTGACGATGAATGGTCAATAAAACAAGTTCCATGGTCGAAAATAGCGATGAAACTAATCGGGGAGTGATAAAAATGGAAAGAGAACAAATAAACAAATTGAGTGATTATCTAAAACAAATGGATGAGATACTTGAAAAAATTTTGCACGCACAATTTAGGATACAAAATAAAAAATGGCTTCAAGCAATAACAAAAATTGAAGATGGATTTCAACAAACAGTAGGTTATATCGCAGATGTTAAAGGTATTGAAATAAAATCTAAAATTATGACAAATGAAGATATTAACAAAATATTGGAGGGATAAAAACGGTAGATACAGATTAGGCTTCATCATATAAAAGCCTAATTATTTTTGGTAATTGTTTACCTTTCTGAAGCAAAGATTCGAAAAATAGAGAAATACGCTCCCCCCCCCCATATTCAAACTAATAGAATGGATTTTAGGACTTTCTTGAGGAAATCAGCAATAAAAAGCCTCCATTCAAAAATTCTGTGTCCAGAATTATTATATTTGGAAGTTATGCATAGGCCATAGCATATATTTTTAGGAATATCACGTATGGGTTAAGTTTATATACAACCGTTCTGCATATTTTTTATTTAATGACAGATTTTCTTATAACAGAAGTCATTCAAAATATTAGAAAAGAAGTGAAGGAAGGCAAAACTAAATTGCAAATATCAAAGGAGTTAGGAATAAATTATGGTATGGTGAGAAAATACGCTAAGGATACCAAACGAAGGAGGGTCTACACTGCACAGGATATTCAGCATATAAGGGACTTGGTTAAAAAGACCGATAACAAAGCCGAAGTGGCCAGACAAATGAATATATCCCATGATACTGTGCTAAAGTATACATTGGATATCAAGGTCCGAAACAAGACCTTCGGAGAGAAAACTTGGGATATATTGAGAGAGATTATGGAAAAAGGGTATGTCTACCTCAACAACGGAAAGACAACCAAGGTTTACATGCTGAGGAAACATTTTCCATCTATACAGATGGCACGGGTAAAAGGGAGGTCTATTGCATTTCTTCCAGACAGGAAGGAGGAGGCTATGAGAGCGATGCTGCAGAAATTCGATAAGAAGGTTTGGAGCTATCAGGAGCTAAAAAGTGTGACGAAGTTGTTTGATAGCGATTTAAATAGGAAAGAGAAAAAGAAATTCATTGAGAAATAAAATGAATTACATAAGATGACTTGAAGCATATAAAGAGGATGCAATGAAGGAGAGATTGAAATCCCTCGGCTTAATTCAGCTAAAAGCTTAATATTAGTTTAGGAGGATTAGACCCACTAGTTGTAACAAGATTCCAGCCGATATTAATATGCCGGCAATCCAATAAAAAACCCCCCTGAATGTGTTTAATCTTCTTATTGTAGGAAACTTATCCTTAACGCAACTCCACAACAGAATTACTGCAGACCCAATAGAAAAAACTGTTACACCTACAGGAAATATGAGGTCATTCATTATCTTCTCTCCCTAAAACATCACGATACATAATCGTATCTATAATAGTATTTTTAATGGTGTTATAAAATTTTTCTTTTTCTATATTATCAATCCATATCTCTCTTAGCTGATATTCATTAAGTAGAATTTGTGCTTTTTCATTTATCCCAACTTCCAAGAGCTGGGATAACCTAAGCTGATAAGTTTTTAGTAAGGCCTTTGCATTATTGATACTCTCATACCCCGCCAGTGTATGAGGGTTTAGCCAGAAAGTTCCTTGGGCCACCCAATCTATAAGGGCGCCCATTATAGCATCATCTTCCTTCTTATCGCTATTTGAATACTCTTGCATAGGCCATATCTCCCGCATAATAGAAATGTTTTGGCAATCAGGAAATTTGGACCCCATGAGAGTTTCTAATTTATTTAGCAATCCAAAGTTCCACAATGGCTTGTACATCATTGTATAGAAAAGATTCTTTTCCTTGTTAGTGAGATTTGGGGGTACATCCACGCTCCACTTCAACACACCTGAAGCTTTAAGCTCGATTTTGCCGTACCTAATAATATCATACAACTGGGCAACCCTGTTGGTATATGGTGTGGTTACCCCTCCATAATCACTAGTTGTATCCCATATAAAAGAAACCCGCCCTTTTGAGTAATGTTTTTTCTCTTTTGTACTCAAAACTTTATAAACTGCATTTTCGTTTTTCCCGTTTTCTACAAAGCTATTCCATATATCGGTTAATTCCTGCGGGGACAACGGATGTGGTAGTACATATATATGTGATAAGTTTTCTTTTTTCATAAATTTCTCTGTATTAAACACTGATTTTAGGAGTGTATTTTTCCATCCATATGGGGGCATATTTATTTAATAAGTCTCGAGATGTGATTTGTAAATCAGATAAATCTCTAGCGACCTTTTTAATTGCATCCATTTTTGGTGAATCTAACTGCCGTTTAGTTATCTCGGCCAAGAGCATACCTTTATCGGTTAATTCAATCCAATAGTGGGCTGTACGCATACCCTCCTCTTTCACCCTATACCGTTTTATTAATCCTACAAATTGTAGGGAAAGCATATCCTTTAATAATTTTCTATCGTTCACTCCCTCATAGCATAATTCACTAAACTCATATCCAACAATTTTTTCTGATGCTTGATTGTCTAGAGAATGCTCTGAGAGGGCGTATATGCCCAGCTTAAGCCGTTTCCACTGGTAGACTCTATTATCCCTAGCCTCAGACAAGATAACACAAATCATACCCCAATCCATTTCAGCCATTTTATCTACCCAATTCTAATCCAATCATTTCACGGCATATATCCTTCTATTCTTTTTAAAAGTTTCGTTATTACTGGTGAACTATAGTTAAATAAACATTGACTGATATATCTATTATACTTTCTCATATGTCTACTTAGAAGCATCAAAACACGTAGATGACTGAAGTAAAGTTCTTTATGATACATATGTGTCGTTATATTGAATGGAATGGGACTACAAAAACCTATCGGCACGGACTTCTTTAGCTATGAAATGTGCTGTGCCGCATAAATGGAATTTTCTTGGTTATTATTAAATTAAATGCTACTAACTAATATAGATATATATCATATATTCTTTCAATATTCGTTGGAAAAGGAGTTATTCAACACAGCAATGAAATGTAAATGATAAAAACGCCGGTCACCACGTGAATATATTTGTGTGTACCTACAAAAAACAACAACATTTTTAATCACAAGCAAGTTTAGTATTATGGCAAATGGTCATTCGCTCTTGCATAATCAAATTATAAAGCAGTTATTTAGTAAGGAAATACGAGAGACAGTGGATTGCTGTCATATATTGTATAGACAAGGGTACGTATACGGTGGGCAGGGAAATGTTAGCCACAGGATTGAAGACGATAAATTTTTAATCACGCCATCAGGATATTCCCTGAGAGATATCACCCCTGACAATCTATGTTTAGTAAACTTTGATGGAAATAATATTAGCGGGAATGCATTAACACCTTCCTCAGAATATTTAATGCATCTTGGGATTTACAAACAAAGAGGAGATGTCAATGCAATTATACACACTCACCCTTTAGAAGTAGTTTTATATTTTAACCATGAAGATAAACATTTATCTCTGCCTAATGGGGAGTATATAAAAAAAGATACTAAAAAAATATCCTATATTCCTCCCGGCTCAGATGAACTAGCAAAAGAAGTGGCTAACCAAAGTACAAAAACGGATTCCATAATACTCTGCAAACACGGTCTAGTTACGATGGGGGAAAATATAAGAAAAGCGGCTGACCTGACCGGAATCATTGTTTATTACAGTAAATATGAAGTAATGAATGAATTATGGAATAAGTTGTAGGTTATTTTTTCATTCCTTGGCATTTTTTGACATTCGGAACATTAGGAATAACTGGTGATGCACTTAACTTTATAGATATATTAGCCTATGATTCTTTACTGCCTAGGGCAATGACGCCATCCCAGTATGAACCGAACAGGATGCGGTTGTCCTCGGGATTGTCGTTTTTGGTGAGGATGGTGAATTGGCCTCCCGCATAGTTCCAACCGTTCATGGGAAACTGCCACAGAATGGAGTTGTTCGCGGTGAGGTCGAGTGCGGTGATATATTGTCGGGGGAAGAGGCTTGCGGCGGAGATGAGCATAACGGGGTGGGAGAAATCGCAGATTGTCATGCAGGAGAGGGGTTTGTAGCCCAGTAAGACTCCGCTGGGGACAAGTTTATCAATCCTGATTTCCTCGATTTGCCGGATGGTGTGGTCTTCCTTGACGAAATGGATGAGTCGACTACCCCGGTAGTCCTCGTACCAAAACCCGAGGCGTGGGTCCTTGGAGAAGGAGAACATGGTGATGTATGGATATGGCAGAGAAATGGTGGTATAGTGTTCGCCCAAGTCGGTTACGGCATAGATGTGTGGTTTTTTTGAAAACCCCGACAGGTAGCCGTCAAAGTAAACGGTGTTGTCGATTAACAGGGGACTGGCCTGACTATGACCGGTAAAAGGAAAATACCATGCCTCGGCTAACGTCTCGTCAGCCTGCCGATTCACGTCGACCGCGTAGAGTCGCCCCTCGAGGTTTTTCCTTAATTTCCCTTTAGCAGGCCTGAACTCGGTGGAGATATAGATCCGGTGGCCATGCGCACATGCCGAATTAATGGTGGAAAAATACCCTGCCTCATGTTCCCCGAGTTCACGGCTGCCTAAAAATGTGCCATCTTGTGCATCAAAAGCATAAACGGGGCCAGTGGTGGGAAGGACAATGGTCTTATTTTCGACAAGGGTGGGGCTAAATGGAATGATGATGGCCCCTTGTTTGTTGGGTATATCGGTTTGCCATACAATCTCAGTTTGATTGTTGTTAACATCAACCTCGACCATGAGGATGGTTTTGTTGTCACAGGCGATGACCCTATTGTCGATGCTCACCATGGGTGTCGAGGAGACAGCAATCTGGTTCAGAAGGGACTTTGAGTTCCACAGGCGATGACCATCATAATCATAAATAACCAGAGTATCCTTCCTGCCATGAAAGGTACATGCCGCAATGGTACCATTGCCAGCAATCCCATTGCCCTTCGCCCCCTTCTTTTCACCTTGTAAATCGTTTCTGTGCCATTTTATCTCAACGTCGCGTCTGGGCACCGGAAGATCGATGCTGTCGCTCATATGAGGATCACTGTGAACCATCGCACCTCCCCACTTCGGCAAAACAAAAGATATTTTTTCACCCCCTATTTGACATTATTTGCATTTTGTCCTCACCTTTTTGGGGTGTTTTTATTCTCCCTCAACATCTTCAGAATGTTAAGTTCCCGCCGCCATATTACCCGTACCGCAAGGGCACACAGTGCAACAGTCAACACAATAGTGGCAATCAGACTTGCTATGCCTCCGATGGAATTTGATAAGCCAAGCTTTACCCTTGTCCCCCATGGTAGCTCCACGGAGCGTAGCGTCGTGGTATCGACTTTAACTTTTTGATCATTTATAAATGCAAAAAGTATTGCTTGGATGTAAAATGATGCTTTATTGTTTGCTTTTGGTATCTCACAGTCTATGGTGAAATTTTTCTCTTTGCCTGGTTTCAGTACTTCGTTATTTTTGGTTTTGCCGATTTCTTCACTTAGTGTCCCCATGCCTTCTATGCCAGGTATACCAAGCGAGGACGGCTTTACCATATCTATTCTAATGCATATAGTCACTGAAATATCACCATAATTTTTAACTGTGACCTCTGTCTTGATGGTTTTTTCTTTGATGGCAGAAATTTTAAAATCAGTTATGCGGATTTTCATATCCTCAATAATTTCTTCTAAGGAAAAATCTGATATTTCTATCCCCTGAGGGGTTGATTTATCAGAGACAAATAATCTGGGACCAATTTTAATGAACACGGTAGCAACGATACCATAACTCTTATACCATTCAACATCTGATTCACCTACTGTACATGAGATAGTTAATTCCGTTTCTCCTTTTCTAATTCTTTCATACATACTACTGCTTCCAATTTCTTTTCTTACTAAGCCCGTTAGACTATCAACTAAATCAATTCGGACATATACATTTTTTAAAAACCAGCCATCATTTTTCAAGGTAACTGTCACATTGAAACTTTCATCTAAATTTATAGAAACCTCGGGATTCTCTGGTTTTACATCAAGGATTTTGACTTTTCCTTTGATAAAATCAAAGTTTGCACCGTCTGCAATCCCCATACTAGAAAACAGTACACACCCAACTACAAGCACGATTAATACCTCACGAACCATGAAAGTAATCATTTTTAATTATTTATTGTTATCTGCCTTGGGGGGGGAATGTGTAGTGCCGAATGCGAAACGACGAACGACATCGACAGGGCTGCCCCCGGGTCCAAGTAACAGTAAGATTTTGCGTATTGATAATCCAGGCAAAAGCAGAAATATTCGGATGTCTGCAGATGTCACCTTCGTCAGGAATCCGCTTCCAGTAGCCGCCCTTGTGATCTCGTATAAGGGATTGACAGGTTTCCTCAGACAAATCCCCATCATTACTATGGCAGGTTAACAACTCCTCCGCTCTATCGTATCTGCGAAATGAGGATGGGTATTCCTCTCTGTTTGCCACCGACCCAGTTTTTTCGGGGTCCAGCCAAACGTGATGATTCGTATGCCACAGTATCCCTCTTTGACCGCCATCCCTCACAGCAATATAACTATGTGTTTGCTCAATCATAAGAATGCCCCCCTCTATGTCGCACCAAGCAGATGTCTCAAAATCCCAATGGTAGGGCCACGTTTTTTTCGTAGAAGATGACCTTGTTATTTCCCTCCATAGCGTGCTCACCTCCTCAACGGTTGCACAGTGTATTATGGTATAAAGATCCAGCAAATAGGTGGGTATCCCCTCATCAGACGAATCAATATGTTCCGGGTTCTTGGCAAGTACGGTGGCAGCACCAGCAAACCCCAGCCCTTTTTCATTGAGCAGAGGAACCTCAAAAATCACCGGGATACCAAGATACATATAATCATATGGGGGATTATGGTCTTGGCGGAACTCATGCAGCCGTGGTTTTCGCGTGAAGAAAAACCGGAAAATTGGCTTCAGCAAATCAAACATGTTCAGATCAAAATTTTGCGTCATATACGTGTGATTGTCCCCAGTTGCAGGTGCCGTCATTGCCGTTACCGTACAGGCTTTATCCATATACCTACCAAGCACTATCTGCATGGCCATCAGTTTCTGAAGCCCAATATGAGCGCCAATAGAAACATTGAAAAGCTCTTGGAAAAAACTAGGGAGATTTTTTTTAAGCAACGCAATCTGTTTATCCACCTCTTCCATCACTTTCTTTTTCCCATATTTACGAATGAAAATCCAAAGAATGAGATACAAAAAATGGTAGAACATCATATTTCTTCGGCCTAATAGCTTTGCATAACCTTCGCCAAAAAAATATCTATTTTTCATCATTTATCAAAATATATTTATCATATAAAAAACCAATGAAAATAAATTTGGTACCTCCAATTTCATGAATGTTTTTGCCCATTTATAGCGATAAAAAGGTAGAGCAGGTATTCCTTGGCATTTTTGTTTGCTAAAACACTCTCTGTTCAAAAATTCTAAACTCAATTCATATCTGTTGGGATGGCCATTCCTTGGCGTTTTTTAGCATTCGGAACTACTGATGAATGAACAGTAGTTCCGAAAGTAGCTAATTTCGCCAATCATTTTTGCCTGTAAAATACTAAACCAATTTTTGTTTATAAAACTCATACAGCAGATAATCATTGACAAAAACACATTGTATATGGTGGGTTTAAAAGAAAAAAGAAAGAGGATTAGATGTTGAACTTGGTCTCTCTTAAAATAGGACTAACACATCAACTTTTTCGCTTTCACTGGGATTACCGGCACCATCATAGGCCGTTACTCTTATTTCATGAAATCCAAATCTCTTCTCCAAGGTCCAAACATAAGGCGTTTCATTATCTATAAATTTTGAAATGTCATCAAGATAAAACTCAACCCTATCAATCCCAGAAACTTCCTCATCCTCTACTTCAACATCCCAAGCATCTGCAGTTACATCAAGAGAACCAATAATCTTTGTTCTACCAAGATAAACCTCTCTAACTGGGTTATCAAATAAATATAGCCACCCATCAAGAGGCTTAGTTAGCTCCACCACTGGTTTTCCAGTATCATTACCCCTAATAACATCACTTTCTACACCATGAACGGCAGTTCCGATAAAATAATGGCCATACCTTATTCTGCACCATCCTCTTTCTCCAGTAACCCCGTACGTATCCTCACCCCAACGGTTACCCCAACTGTTTTTAACAATCCAACATTGTTCACTATCGTTATAGCCAACGATAACAGGCTGATGGTTTATATCCTCCACCGATTCACCTGGTTGATGTGGGTGTACCAAGATATCACCACGGTATCCAAACCAGTCATCATACACAGCCACATCTGCCACGAGGGGGCCATTCTCTATCAATGCCTGTTTTATTGCATCAACACTCTGATTGACTGCTGTCCAATAATCACCAACGGGCAAGAGATAACTCTCCCAGTCCGGGCATTTATCATCGCAGGAACCATTCTCAGCTATATATGGAAAACATGATTCTGGAATTGCACCGCCAGTTTCATGCATCCACTCGAATGATCTTTCGGCCCATCCTCCGCTACATCCATAGCCAGGACCACATGATACCAAATACTGTTCTGATAGGTCCATGTCCACATCAGAATCATTAAATTCAATATTTATTGCTGCCTCAAGGGCGCCAATAGCACCAAATGCCCAACAGGAGCCACACTGCCCTTGATTCCGTATGGGGGTGGTCCAGTCCCCACCATTATAGTTTCTCCAATCAAAACTAGGGGGCAAATTCCCAGCAGGTTCTTTTAACTCTACCGTATTAGCATTAGAATAACCAAGGTAGATATATCCGAGGCCATAAGGACATTCTCCAGAATCATCACTCTGTGTCTCTCCCCTTAGCACAGAGGTTATGGTAAGACAAAAAAAGAGGAACGATAGCCCTATAGCCAAACTTTTTTTCCATTTTTTGTTTTGCATTTTCTTCGCCTCCGAAATACAAAATGACTTACTGCTTATATAACCTTCGAAAACGTCCACAAGTGATAACAACAATTTATAGAGATTCCCTGGCATTTCCATCAATCAAATTTGTGTTCTGTTAAAAAATTCAACAATAAACAAGACGGCTGCCGCAAGATTGTTTGATGCAAATTTTAGCAGGGAGGAAAAACATAAGTTAGTTAAAGAAAAATAGAGAAGAAAAGGATAGTGGGAAAAAGAGAAAAATTAACCGTTTTGATCGTCCTCGAAAATGAACAGTTCATCTATTGTTGTTTTTAATGCTTTTGCAACATCGTAAGCCAGTTTTAGAGAGGGATTGTATTTTCCTTTTTCGAGAAATAGAATAGTTTCTCTGCGTACACCTACTCTTTTTGCAAGATCCTCTTGAGTTAGATCGTAACGGGCTCTGAGTTCCTTAATTCTTGTTTTCATGCTTATTTCCCTTTCCAGGCTAAGTAAAGATAGGATACCATAAATGTTAATCCTCCACACAAGACAACAACGGCTGTGACATAGTGTCCTGGCATTTCATAGTCAAATAAAATTCCTGATAGTAATGGAGCCCCAACTGCACTCCAAATTGAAGCAATAAATCCATAGGAACATGCTTTATAATTTGTTAGTTTCAACCTTTCATCTTGTGCAGGAAGTCCCTTTTTAACATTTTTTATTCTATCCCATAGTATATACATTGCTGAACCTATTAATATCAAGACTATTCCAATTGGGAATATTTCATCTAGTTCAATGTTTCCTGCATTTAGTACATAAAAGGATAGTGTCACTATTACAGCTGCTACTATTCCAAGGCCTAATAAAATTCCTTTTATATCTTTCATTTTTTCATACCTCCTTATATTTATTTAATTTTGTTTTTCTAACTATATCTATAACAGAAAGAAAGACACCTGCACCTATAAAACTATAGCCTATCAGAAGGTCATTACCGCCGAAAATGATGGCAAGAATAACTAATGCCATCCCAAGCATAGCTAGTCTAGAATGTGGTTTTTCTTTCTTTTTCCTTACCAAGATTACAATAAGTGCAACAGCTATCAACACAACGATGGATATTGCAATGTAAACTTCTGGTGTACTACTCATTTTTTACCTCCTTTTCTATATTAGTTAGTGATAGCTTTTCGTTAGTTTTCCCTAACTCAATATTTGTTATTTCAAACTTTTTATTTATTTTTTCTAACATAATGTTAGGTATATATAATACAAGTATTTATAGTTTTCTGCTCTTCATGTATTTAAGGAGAAAAATATAGTCGTATCGAAAGATATTACGGAGTTTCTGCCATTATATTTAACAAGACAGCAAGCACCGGATTTATTAAGAAAGAGAGAATATGAAACAATGCAGTTTTGTTCCTCAAGGGAGAAAGGAGAGGACTAGAGAATACGTTTTCTTTTTCTAAGCATTATTTTTTATAGATTTTCCTTGGCAAAACCAACATACAGGAATGAAGGAGATTGCTATGTAAAACGGATTTATGACATGAAGAACTCACTCCTTTTTTATTTAATTATTTAAAGTTGAACATTTCCCTTATTTACAATGTCCTTATGACGAAGAATAGAATAGAGAGAATGGCTAACCCCATTATGCCGCTTGCCTGCCACTTTGGATAATTTAGCCTGCTTTTTATTCCATTCATTGTTTGCCTGATATCAGCGTTTGTTGAGGAAATCTTTATCAGATCCCGTAGGCCTCTAAAGGGAATAGAATACGTAAGGATGAGAATGAGTACGGTAAAAGCCAAAAGTATCTCAATATTAAAGGAGTGATCCAGTATAGCCAATGGTGTTAAACTCGAAAAAAGCAAATAAAATCCAATAATACTTATACACAGTCCGCCGGTTACCAACGCAAGGGCTATTTTTAGTGTCTTTGTTAATCCCCATCTTACGGCAGGCGTCTTTAAACCGGTTTCTTTGTCCTCCAAGTAATCTTGGGATTGATTTACCAAAGCTATGCCGTAATGTACTATTGTAAGAGCCAGAGTAATAAAAATTAGTGGTAGAGAAGGCATTCCTCCTATTACAACATAAAGTAGAAAAATAAAGGGGGCAAACATGGCTGAAAAAGCTAATGTGGCATGCAATATACCCCTGACTTTGAAGTGAAAAGGTTCAACAGAATATCCTAAACCAAAAAAAGTGGCAAAAATAATCCAGATTAATATCCAATAGTTGTTGAGAAGATAACATATGTGAGCCGTGATTAAGATACCTGCCATGACTTGAAGAAAAATTAGCGTCTTCAGCATTTTCTTCCCAAGAACACCAACGGCTTGTGATACAAATGTTTTATATTTGCTGTCTACTTCAACATCTGCTAATGCGTTTATTAAAAATCCGCTCCAGAACAGAAGCATAAAAACTAAAAACGATTCTATAACATGTATGGCTAAAACATTAGAAAGCGATGCGGCTCCGAGAAGGAGGGGTATAGCCATACCTGGGGCTTCTCCGGGGATGTATTCCATCCTGCATGCATTTGCGTATGCTCTCAAGTATTTCCTGAGTTTCATCTTTTCCCCTTTTTATGTGGTAAATATCGGGCTTTTATAAGTTCTCTTTAAATCAGTATTTAATAAAGGTCATAAAAAATTTAATTAGCAATGACTTGATAACAGATGTTCTTCGGCACTTTTAATGTGTCAAAACTGCCTTCGTTTAAAAATTTTAATTCTATTTTTTTTCTATCTGTAATACAGTATATCCCTCGGCGAAAAATGGCAATCGAATAACTGAATGAGGGTAAATTTTACTGGTTCACAGTGTATCGTCACTGTGTTATATGCTGCCAGACATACGAGATATCACTCCCCATTTGTGGGCCCTTTCTCCTGTTTATTTTCTCCTCCATCCAGCCCAAATTTCTTTTCCTTTTTCCAGATGAAAATTGCTGCTGCTATAAGGACCACGCTTGTGACAGCAAAAATAACAATAAAATAAAGCATCATCATGTCCCTGCTACCCGCACTTGAGTTTTCACCTGCCATAACTTTTAGCTGTTCAGGAGCTTTATCTTTCAGATAAAGATATGCGGAGACGATTGCCCCTATGATAAAAACAACAGCAGACGATAGAAGAAGGGTTATCCTTGCTTTTTCGGGATGCAAAATGCTTTTTCCCTTACGTGTCAAACTGTAATATATCCATTTGTGGTCAGATTCCTCCTTTCTTATCAGCCCTGCCTCGACCAGTCTGGACAGGTGTTTGTGAATAGCGGATTTGTTGTAGTCAAGGTTTTTAGCTATCTCCGATAGAGTTTTACGCCTTTCATCCAGTTCTTTCAACATTTCTATTCTCGTATCTGATGCCAGTGCAGCGAATACATCCCTGTCGATGATTATCTTGCTCGACACAAATGTTTAAGAATCTGCATTTAAAAAACGTTTGGTTTTCGTTCACCATATGGAGACTGTTCCCAGATAAACCCCCTTCCCGGCAGTTGTACTGTGTACTTTGTGAAGCTATGAAAAGACGACAAGACTAAATAGCAAAATACATTTATTATCCAGGAGATATTATGTTTTTGAAGAGGCTGGTAAGATATGTGGTAGTGGGTATAACCATTCTATGCCTTAGTTTAAATGCAGGCTTGTCGAATGCCTCCGATGCTGATAATGACGGCATTGACGACGGGGAAGAGCAGGCGCTTGCAGAAAAGTATGCCCCCATACTGTACTTCGAGGGAAAGGAGGAGGTTTATCCTGTTTCGATAGCCTATGCTCTTTCAAGTTCCAATCTCAACCAGAGTAACGAAGGAGTGCCGACTCTGATATATGAAAATCCTACAGTAGGGCAACTCTCACACTACACGGATACGGGCGGAAATTACTACCTCGACAACAGAAAGGGCACGATAGATGATGACCGCATAATAAAGGATTACAGGGAAAATATGGAAAACCTTGGTTACACTGTCTATTCACATGTTTTCAAACAGGGCAATGAAACAATAATCCAGTACTGGATGTTTTACGTATTCAACAAAGGCACGCTCAACACGCATGAAGGTGACTGGGAAATGGTTCAAATCATTCTAAACGGGGAAAATCAGCCGGCAGAAGCGATGTACAGCCAGCATGTCAGCGGGCAGAAGGCAAAGTGGAACCAGGTGGAAAAAAGCGGCGACCATCCAAAAGTATATGTGGCAAGGGGAAGCCATGCCAATTATTTCCGCTATTACCAAGGCAAGCTCGGGCTGGCAAGCGATTATGTTGGAAAAAACGGCAGGGTGCTGAAAATAGATGATTACAACATGGTCATTCTGGGGGAGAAGGGAGGAAATCATATTTCAGAGCAGGGATGGATTGATTTCGCAGGCAGATGGGGAGATTTCGGGAGTAACGAAAGCGAGATAAGGGGGGAGCGCGGACCCTGCGGCCCGGCTTATCGGGAAGATGGGAATATGTGGGCAGGAATGATATGGGGCAATTCTCTTCCATCGCTGAATAAGAATGTGCTTGCCGCTGACTGGATATTTTATCACTTCAATATGCTGTATCTTGCTGTTCTGGCGGCATCTCTTGCGTTTATATTGTTCGGCATTTATCGCAGGCGTAAAGGGCTGGAAAAACCTTTCTTCTATATACTAAAAATAGATGGCGTGAATGCAAAAAGCATCGGCAACATTCTTGCCGTAGTCGGTATTGTGCTGGTAGTAACATCTCTTTTCTATCCATGGTATGGCGTATCAGTTGATGCGCAGACCGGCTCCTATAAAACACCAGGACTTACAGAAATAATCTCGATAGACGGCCTGAAGGGTATGCAGATAAACTTGCTTGATGAAAACAGCGGAGTGATACAGGCGGGCGCCGTGCCAATTGCCTTCTCTCTCCTCATCGGTGCGTCAATCTTGTTATTTATATTGGGGACAATAGGGCTTGACAGTAAAAAGGCGGGAAGGAAATACATGGTGCGGGGCATTAAATTCATCATCCCTGTAATACTCATCATCGTAACTGTCATGTCTTTTTCGTTGCTTGCATTTCAGCTGAATGAATCCGGTGCATCAGAGGGAGCAGAAGAGGATGCCGGGAAAATAATCAATACCATTTCCTCGCATCCGCTCGGCGGTGATAACACACTCTTGCTTCCAGAGTACGGAACTGTTTATGTCACATGGGGAATGAAAAGCGGTGCGTTTCTGCTAATCGCTTCCGGAATCGCTCTCATTGTCTCGGGAG
The DNA here is from genome assembly GCA_964606745.1 of uncultured Thermoplasmatales archaeon. Taxonomy (GTDB): domain Archaea; phylum Thermoplasmatota; class E2; order UBA202; family DSCA01; genus VBQP01. The sequence continues at coordinate 44,868 of CAZSHJ010000004.1, forward strand.
CGATACAAATGATGGCAGGCGACAAACGAATGAAGGAGATGCGGGCTGCCGAGGAAATATAAAAAATTAAATACATATCTTTTCCTTTACCGGCATGGCAAGGATTATTGAGCCGGAGAAAATACTGGAGATGACAAAAAATGCCGAGGTTATAGCAGTTGTGGGTATATCTCCTAAAAAAGAGAGAGCAAGCTACTACATATCGGAAAGGGTCAGGGAGAAGGGCTACAGGATGTATTACATAAATCCCGTATATAGGGGACAGAAAATACTCTATGAAAAAGTGCTTTCGTCCTTGAAAGATGTACCGGAAAAAATCGATATTGTGAATGTATTCAGAAATCCGAAATATGTGCCGCCTATAATCGAGGAATCCGTTGGTGTCGACGCCGGGGTCGTATGGCTTCAGCCGGGGGCGGAAAGCGAGGAAGTGATATCCCGTTATGAAGATAAAATAGATATCATATACAATGCCTGCCTTGGCGTAACAGTCGGCTATCTTAAGTGATTGCAGACAAAAATTTTATCTATCCGTATCAGATTAGTTACAGCGTGATTTTAAAAGATAAAAGAAAACTAGAAGTATCATACGTTCCCGAGGAAACCCCGTGCAGGGAGGAGGAGAGGAGTCGTCTTTCCCTTTTGCTCGAGAACAGGAGGGTCCTGATAAGCGGCGAGGTAGGAACGGGAAAGACACTCATGGCAAAACATACCGGCGGGGATGTGTATGTGAACTGTTACACAAACCGTTCGGAGCATAAGGTGCTAGAGGAAGTACTACACCAGATTCGCCCCAATTTCAGCACTGCCGGGCTGACGGGCCAGCGCCTGTGGAAGGAAATAATCGGGGAACATCTTCTCATCCTTGATGAAGTCGATGGGATGGATATCAAAGATATAGCCCATTTTGTATACACGCTTTCAAGACAGGCAGAGCTCGGGGAGGGTATAAAATATGTGGCTGTCACTCGCTCGGCTCTCATGTTGGAGCAGCTTATTCGTGATTCTGCAGCATGGTCAACTTTTGCCGAGAAAGCAGTCGTGCAGCTTCGTCCTTACACTAAGAGCCAGATGATGGAGATACTTGCATATAGAGCAAGAGAGGCAATCATGCACGGAGGCTATGACGAGGATATACTTTCGCTCGTTGCGGATATCGCCCTCATTTCTGCAGGTCACATGCGCTCGGGGGTAGACCTGCTCCGTAACTCGGCAATGATAGCTGATCGTAGGGGGCATGAGAAAATAATGCCTGAGGACGTGAGGACGGCAAACCAGGAGAACTGGTTTGAGGGCATTGGTGAAATTGATAAGGGGCAAATATCAGTCCTACTTGCCGTTGCTGCTTCATGTGTTACCAGGGCATATACCAGCAAAGACGAAATCTTCGAGGAGTATAAATCAAAATGTGAGGAGTACGGCATGGAAGCAAAGGAAATGGAGAAAAACCTGAAGTTTCTTATAAATCAGGGGTTTGTCCATAAAAGTGAGAAGGGATACACAATACTTGATTGCCCTGCAGAGTTGTTGATAAAAGAAATAGAAAACCTTTTAAATAGATAGAACAAACCCCCTCCCTTTGTTTATATACTTCCCGGATGTTTATTGTATGAGGATAAAACCCCGCATAAATAAAGCGCCCTGATGCGGGCATACGGGTTTTTTTATTTTTTTATCACTCCGGGATTAGGTATAATGGTCATTGAAGAGCGGAAAAAGAACAGATAGTCATAATGGAAAAACATTTTTTCCAACGGCCAAATGATGTATGGCATACACTACTACCTAAAAAAGATTTATAAACAAGAAATGCATTTAGAAATATGGGAATAGGGGAGCAAATTTTCTCTTCAATTTTTTCATTCCTACCTCCTTTCCCCTTTCCCATTTTATCAACAATATGTTAGCGGTTGCATCGCAATTCAGGTCATGCTTTACTTAACTCTTTCTGAATGCCCAGCCTCCGAGCGTGATGAGGGCTGCAGAGAATACGGCAAGTACCGAAAAGTCGAGCCATATCGGAAATTCATGAAGGTTGATAGAAAAATATCTCATGGCGTCAACTCCATACGTCAACGGGTTCACCTTCACACCCCACTGCAGCCAGCCTGGAAGCGAGGAAACCGGGTAGAATGCACCGCTAAGAAAAACCATTGGCTGAATCATGAAGTTCATGACCATCTGGAATCCTTCCATGCTGCTCATTTTGCTCGCCACTGCAAGCCCGAAGGAAACGAACGCCATCGAAACGAGGAGCATTGTCAGGAGCATCCCTGCGACTGCCATGACCGGGGATGAACTGACTAGTTTCATTCCCATGATAAACCCCAGAATGAGAATGATGATTCCCTGAAAAATCGATTGGGTCACCCCTCCGAGCATCTTTCCGATAAGAACACTTTCCCTTCTGACGGGGGCGACAAGCATCTCCTTAAGAAAACCGAACTCACGGTCGAAAACCGTTGTTATCCCGGAAATCGTGCCCGTAAAAACCATCGTCATTACCATTATCCCGGGCGTCAGAAAAGAAATGAAATCTACCGGCATGACAATTTTGAATGCACTGTTAAATGCATTTCCTATGATACCCAGCCACAGCAAGGGCATGACCATCGTTGTTACAAGGCGTACACGGGAGCGTTTGATGCGTATCATCTCCCTCAGATAGATTGCATATATGTCCTGAATCATTTTCTTCCCCTTATCACCCTGACGCGCATCTTCATTCTTTCCTTTTCGTTTCCCTCCTCCTCCCTGTACGCCCTGCCCGTGTAATGCAGGAATACATCTTCCAGGGAAGGTTCCTTGTAGGTTATGCTCTTTACTTCTATACTCTCCTTGTTAGAGATTGTAAATATCTTCGGGATGGTCTCCTCTGCCCTCTGGACATTTATTATCAATTCTCCGTCCGTGACCACCGGCTCGGCCGTTACCCTGCATTTGCAATCCGTTATTGCCTTCTTCAGTCCTTCGGGATTATCGCATAAAATTTTTATCACATCGCCGCCGATGGAATCTTTTAGGGCGGATGGCTTTCCTTCAGCCACTATTTTTCCCCTGTCCATTATCATAACCCTGTCTGCCAGTGCATCCGCTTCCTCCATGTAATGAGTTGTGAGCAGGACAGTTACGCCTTCTCCGTTCAACTTTTTAATATACTCCCATATATGTCGTCTTGTCTGCGGGTCAAGTCCAAGCGTCGGCTCATCGAGGAATAGCACTTCTGGAGAATGCATGAGACCACGTGCGATTTCAAGCCTTCGTCTCATCCCTCCGGAGAAGGTTTTCACGATGCTATCTGCCCTTTCCGACAGGTCCACCATCTCAAGGGCTTCATCTATCTTTTTTCGCCTCTCCTCCCTATGCATGTGGTAGAGCCTTCCGTGTATGTCGAGGTTTTCCCTTGCCGTAAGCTGGTCGTCGAGGCTGGGGTCCTGGAATACAATACCGATGCTTTGTCTCACCTTGTCCGCTTCCTTCACGGCGTCATACCCGTTCACAAGTGTTTTTCCGTCGGTGGGCTTCAGCAGCGTTGCAAGCATACTTATCGTTGTTGTCTTGCCCGCCCCGTTGGGCCCCAGCAGAGCAAAAAGTTCCCCTTTGTTTATTTTAAGGTTTATGCCGTCCACCGCCGTAAAGCCATCAAACTTTTTCGTAAGCTCTGTTGTCTCAATCGCTACCATACTTTCTCCTTGCCCACAGTACCAGGAATGACGGAAGGATGAATACGGATGATATGAAAGCGAACAGTATCGTCAGTGCTGTTATCATCCCGAACTGCTGCAGCGGCGGCATGAGCGAAAAGGAAAGCAGGGCGAAGCCGGCAATGGTTGTGGCGGCAGCCCCGAACAGCGAGATGCCCGTTGAATTCACCGTTTTATGTGCAGCCTCGTCTATACTGCCGTTCTCAAGTTCCTCCACGAATCTGTGCGAGATATGGATGCCGTAGGTGATACCCAGACCAACCGTGAGGGACGTGATGGATATTGTCATAATGTTGAGTGACATCCCCATGAGATACATCGAACCCAGAATCCATGCCACACAGAAAATGATTGGAATTGCAGTTATGATGCCCAGCGTGACGGACTTATCTCTGAAATAAAATATTGTGGTGAGGATGATGAATGAGGTCAGTATGGTCAGCATCAACGACATGGTCTGTCCTTCGTTAAGCGTTTTCTCTGTCATCACACCTACTATTTCATCTCCTGTCACGCTCACCTTGAACTGGTTAAAAGACAAAGCATCTTCCTTCAAATCGTCATAAAGTTTCATTACACTCTTCCTGCCTCCTCCGGTATTTGTCGACACCTGGATAAGCGAGGTATCATAACTGCCGTCTTTGTGCAAAACCGAGGTGATAAGTTTTTCATTTGTATTATAAAGGTAATCGTAAAGTGTGGTTATGTTTTCCCTTGTTGTGCCTTCCTTTGGCATGCCCGAGTCATTGAAATATGTGAAGTAAAGGGAGGAAAAGGTTGTGTCGCCAGACATGAGCGCGTAACCGTGCATCATGGTCGCTATTGACTGAATTTCTGCCTTGCCGTAAATCTTCACCACGCTTTCATCATCGTATATATTTTTTATGGTTCCGTCCAATGCCCGGTAAAATGATGGACTGCATATGTCTCCCTTTACGAGCAGGTATGCATGCTGTGCCTCGCCACCCATGAATTCAAAGTTTTCCATCAGATAGTGCAAATCTTGGGTGACATCGAGTTCTTCGGGCAGGAATTCATCGGTATTGAAAGTCGTATTCAAACCAAGGGAAGCCGCCCCAGAAAGAGCGGTTATGGCAACGGCAATAAAGATAACAACAAGCGGATGGCGGCTGCCGGCGGTCGCGCCCGCCCCGATGATTTTATTCACTACTCTCTTTCCGTGATTTGTTACGGCACTTTCCTTCCTATTCTTTGGTATGCCTTTGCGGAGTTGCTGTGCCGCGGGAACGAATAAGAGCATGATGATAAAAGCGGCAAATATGCCGAAAGCACACAGAATGCCGAACTGTTGGAGAAGCTTTATCGGGGAAACAAGATTTGATAGAAACGCAGCCATGCTTGTAAGCGTTGCAACGAGAAGGGCAGCCCCAACCGTTTTTAGCGTCTTGTAAACCTTTTCTCCGTTCCCTGCAGTTCCTTCGCCTTCCTCACGGTATCGCATTGTCAGATGGATGCCGTAATCTATGCCAAGCCCCACGAGCAGTACCGGTATTGCCGTCGTCATCGGGTTGAACTCGAAATGGAACGCAGCCCCGAACCCGTACATCCATATTATGGAAAAAGCAAGGGCGATGATGCTTATGAGGGAATCAACGGCGCTTCTGAAGACAATCAGGAGAACTATTATTATCATTATGACGGCAGCAGGCATGAGTATTTCCATGGACTTGTCGGATGCATCGATTATTTTATTCATTATCAGTTTTTCCCCTAGGGTATCTATTTTCACATGCTGTGCATCTACACTTTTGACTACTTTATCAATCGTCTCCTCGACCTCCAGCGGATTCTTTATTTCAGGGTTAAGAGAAACAATGATGACGCACCCGTCTGCCGTAAGATTCTGAGAGGAAATGTTGAAGTCTTTGGTTAATGTTCGCGATACCTCTTCTAGGGCTATCCGGGCCTCTGGGAACATGGAAAAACCCTGCAACTTCTTGATGGACTGTTCCACTGTCATGTTGCTGGGAAAATGAATAAAGGTAAGATTGAGAGTATAGTTTTCTAGATGAATGTTGATATTTTCACCTAACAATGCCCTCTTCATCTGGGTTATATTGTATGGATAATTTTTTAACAGGGTGCCATCTCTACCTTGTAGCATTGCTTCTCCAACTATGCGTGTTGTGGCAAGAATGGTAGGCAAACTGATAATGTTTCCTTCTGAATATGACGGATCTTCAAGATTTGAGCGTATAGTTTCATTGGCAAGCAGCGCCTCTTCCACCCCAAAAACTTCTGCAAGGCTGTCCCTGTTCAGTATATTTCCACTATTCGACCTTACAAGAATTTGCACGGTATACTGCTCCGTATAGTTTGAAGTCACATCCCGGTATGCATTCACCACTTCCATATCGGGCATAAAAGATTGCTCGTTCATCTGCGTTGATATGCCGTTGCTGTACATTGAAAATATCATCACGGCGGTGATTGCCAACACTATTCCAATACTTATCTTCGGATGTTTTGAAATCCATTCATTCATTTCCTTCATTTTTTTACCTCTTTAATTCAACAAGTTTGCGATACGTCTGGTTAAGCACATCTCTTATTTTTCTGCTGTCCACACCCGTCCTGTCCAGTTCTATGGCTTTTGCCCTTATTTTAAATATCATGGGAAATTTGCCGTGGTCTTTGAAATGTCCTTCTTTTTTCAATAAATTTTTCAGCTCGCTGTCGCCAAATGTTTCTGCAACACTTGAGGCATAGTAATTCAACTTTTGATATATATCCTTCCTCAGCTTCTCTCCCCCCTCAAGCACTTTTTTTCCTTTCTCTGTTATGCTGTAAGTTATCCCCCTGCCGTTCTTTTTCCCCTTGATTATTCCCTCCTTCTCCATCCTCTTCAGCAGTGGATAGATGGAACCGGTACTCGGTTTATAACCCAGTACCTCCTCGCATCTCTTCATGATTTTGTAGCCCGTTGCTTTTTCCTCGGAAACAGCCCTCAGCATGAAATATTTAAGAAAAGGTGTTCTCATATTACGAAATCGATATAGCGAAATCGATATATAAAATTTTTGGTGATGATGATCTACTTTGCTATCAGGGCGCGCATCCAGTCTGCCACATTTTCGGCATGGTCTGCAATATCATCTGTCCAGTCCGCTATCTTCAGAAGGTGGTATATATCCATAGGGGGTAATTCCTTCTCCATCTTGTAAATTTCCTTGGCAAGCTCGTATCTCCTCTGGTCAGCCTCCCACTCCTTCCTGTGCACATTGCGAATGTAACTCTTTACCTCTTCCCTGTCCTTCCTTACGAAACTGCTTTCCACCAAATCCTTTACCTTGCTAATCACCTTATCCATCTCATTTACCGTATCAGCCACCAGATGTACATGCTCGATAAACAGTTCTTTGAGCTTTATGGGGATGTTTGTGTGTCGCATATCCATGAGTTGGGCAAGGTTCTCTGCATGGTCGAGTATGGCATCCTGCTCTCTCAACAGCCATACGAAGTACTTCTTGTCCACCGGCATTAGGATGGAACTCGGCAGGTGAGAACGTATATTTCCTTTTATTAGATCTGCCTCATGCTCCAGCTCCGATATCTTTTTTGCGGATTTATCAAAATCTTTGATATCTCCTCTGTAATATTTCACCAGCGCATCCTCCAGTATTGATGTGCACTCCTTGACCTTATCCATATGCTCGAGCAACCCGGTAAACGGGGACTTCTTGCGGTATATTCCTGAAACAGGAGACCTTGTATGTGCTGTCTTCCCTTTCATGTTAAAATACAATTGATAAACCTCTATAAATTAATATCGATAGGATAATGGCTGCGGGAAGCGTGAACGCCCACGAGTAGACTATTTTTTTAATTACACTCAAATCGACCGCCTCCAGCCCCTTTGCCAGCCCCACGCCTATGATTGCCCCTACGACCGTGTGCGAGGTTGAAATCGGCAGCCCGAGCCTTGAGGCCACAAGTACAGTTGTTGCAGTCCCAAAATCAACTGAAAAACCCCTTGTGTTCGTGAGTGCCGTTATCTTTGAACCCAGCGTACGCATTACCTTGTATCCCCACGTCATTATACCGGCGGCTATTCCTATTCCTCCAAGTGCGAGAAGGTAGTATGAAAAATCACTGCCGGCAAGCGAGGTATTTTCCAAGGCGGTGGTTACAACTACGGAAAGAGGGGCGATTGCATTGGCGACATCATTTGCTCCGTGGGAAAGTGCAACATAACATGAAGTGATTATTTGCAACTTTCTGAATAAAAACTCGACAGCGTCATAGCCCTCCCCGATAGCCATTCTTCCAACGATGAAAATGCCTGCCACAGCCGACACAACAAAAACAGCAATGGAACAAAATATAATCTGTTTTTCCCCCGTGAAAAGCATATCGCCAAGATGTGTCTTCGTAAAGAGGGAAATGAAGATGATAAAAAAAGTCAGTCCGATAAACAGAGGACCGAATTTCTTTGCAGATTCCTCGGGCTTGCCGGATGCAAATACAAAATGCACGATGGAGCGAAAGACCAGAAAGGCTATTACAGCCCCTGCGACAGGGGACAAAATCCATGATGATGCCACCTCACCGAGTTTTCCCCATATGATTGCATCCGTTCCTCCTGTTATGAAACCGAAGCCGGTTATGCCCCCTATGATGGCGTGTGTTGTCGATACCGGAAGTTCCTTCCATGTAGCAATGGTTACAAAAATGGCGGCTGCAAGTATGGATGCCAAAAAGCCAAGCATGACTGTATGCGGATCACCTATCATATCTGTGTTCACAATACCTTTTTCCAGGGTATGCTTTACGTCGCTTCCAAGAAAAATGGCACCCAGAAAATTCAATATGGCAGCGATGAGTACGGCCTGTCGGAGTGTTATGGCCTTCGCACCGACGGCAGTGGACATGGAGTTTGCAACGTCATTGGCACCTATATTCCATGCCATGTACAGACCGGATATTATCGCTACTATGACTAGTAGGAAAGTCATCGGTTCCATGCCGAATATCATTGAAAGTTAATGTCCTATGGATTTAAAAATTATCACCTTTGGCAGGTAATTCGATGGTCACTTTCCCGCCCTTTACATCCCCTGAGTTTTTCATCGGGGAAAGCATGCCCCTTATGGTGTTTTCTACCACTTCTCCGACGAATTTGTTAAGCGGCAGGTTTTCGCCGTCCACCGATATTCTCACCCCTCCTGCCCGAAGCACCCTGCAGTCATCAATTGTAGCATCACCTTCCATTATCGCCTCTGCCATCTCGCCGCATGTGGCATGGCCGCATTCACCGCAGTCGATACGGGGCAGTTTTTCGAGTATCCTTTCTTTCTCAATCTCACTAAAAATGTATTTGTATGCTTCCTCAACCGTAGGATTTTTCATGATTACATTTTCTCCTTCTCCCCCTCCGAGCCATATTTTTGGATAGCCTGACTTCTTGAAGCCCTCCAGCAGAACAACATCTACGTCGATCAGGGCAGCAATTTCTTCTGCATCCATCCTTTTATTGAAAAAAACGGCTGTTTCTTTCTCTGCGGTTATTGCGGAGGCATAAGCCCCCGCCTCCGAGTGCCTTGATGTATCCTTTTCCCTCACATCTATTCCATCCATATGGGTATCTTTTATGGTCAGCACATCGTACTTATCTTCAAGCAGGGACAGAAGCCCTTCAATAAATGTCGTCTTTCCGGCCCCTTGGTAGCCACTGATTGCAATAATCATGATTTCGAATGTGAACGGAATTATTAAATTGTTGGGGATTAATATTTTTTACTTTTTATTTTTACCCAAAATATCCCCAATTTCACCCACCAAATCAACGATAATATCGCTGATATAATTTGGAGTAGATTTACAACACTACACATATCTTGATGAGAATGAGTTGAAGGAGATTTACAATAAAGTAATTCCCGATTATATGATAACCAAAGCATAAATTTACATTATATCATATTCTTTTATGTAAATACTTGGACAGCATATTCTGTTATTGTTTGAGTTTTTTCTGTATCTGTTGTAAGAAGATTAAATCTCAGTACTAAATCGTTATCGTCACCGTCGCATTCGATAATAGTGTTCAAATCTTGTGATGTTGCATCCCAAGTTAATCCTCCATCTGATGATACATCTACGGTTACTATAGTATCGGTGGGTACATTAACTTCTGCAACTATAAAAATGGAGTTTATATCAGAATTGAATGCAAAACTGTTAGTCTGAATGATGCTATTTGAAAACTCGGCTTTATATGTTTCAATATTTGACGATTGTATAACAGGACTATAAGTGGTTACAAAAGCTATTGAACTTGAATAGATTGGCTTAAATTCTACTCCATTTGGTTCCATGCCTCGATCAATTGCGAAATAGCAAATATAAACCCAATGTTCTTGGATTGCGTCATAAACCCATAAGTATAAACGAGCATGTTGGGCCACATCTCTGCACCCAATGTCTGCCGTAACTTTGCCAATCCAAGCTTCATCAAAATGATGCCTTCTAATTACTCGTACATCTGCACCCCATCCAACTCTTTCTTCCATTCCAGGTTCCGTTGAATGCGGTAGTACTGAATTAGAATTTTGACATATATATCTATCATAATCGTATGAGTGAATGTCAGCACTCCATTCAGCATTTGTTGCTCCACCTCCTTCGTTTGGCATACTATCTTTTACAGTAAATATTCCTTTGTAATTTGCATTCGTATTTCCAACATCTATTGTATTGAGTGCTCCGCTCTCCTGAGTCATGATGTCTACAGTTGCAGTGTCGTAATGATTGTGTATTTCTGTCAAGCCTATGCTCATAGTTTCTGATAGGTAGTAGCTGTTCCACAAAGTTTGGATTATGTTCTGTAAATGTGCCGTTAAATAATCCTCATCTACAGGTCCTGCTGGTCCCATCGGTCCAGTATCTCCTGTACTGCCTTTATCTCCCTGCAGACCTTGCTCTCCTTGAGGTCCAGTTTCTCCCTGCAGACCTTGCCCTCCTTGCGGTCCTTGAGGTCCAGTATAACCCCTTGGTCCTCGCAGTCCTGTTTCGCCTTGAGGTCCAGGTGGTCCTCGAGGTCCTTCGGGACCAATTAATCCTGTTGGGTTTCCCATCCAGTTTCCATTGCTATCGATTATGATATTTCCATTTATTGCAAGATTACCAAATATATCCAGTTTGGCATTTGGATTGTTTGTCCCAATGCCTACATTGCCTTCTGGTATTAAGAACAAATTTGGTGGATTGCTCCAGTAATCCCAGTCTTTGTTGAGTATTCTATAATTTGGCAATGATGTAGAATCTTCAGACTCACCCATTTTATTTACTTCTTCCTGCAAGTTTTGAAAGACATTGTTTTCTGTTTCACTTTCCGATATAATACTATCTCTTTCTACATCGTTTTTATCTCCGTTCATTGTTCCTGCTATTGGTAAAACAACAGAGACAATGAGTACCATACAAACTACTATACCCAATTTTTTTGCCATCATGTTTTCTCCCCAATAAGCAATATAAAACCAAAGATAAATCTTTTGTATAGCACAATTGACAACTCAACTATAGTTAACAAATAGTTTTCAAGATATTCCGAAATAGTTACGCCAAACAGATGCAACTTAACTATCTGTTCCTAAAGAATTTTTTTAAGGCTCATCGATTTTTGTTTTTCTTAACTTTTTAGCCATGTATTAAATTGGCAGAATGTATCAAATAATTTCAGTCTACAAGATATACTGCCCCGTGGAGTCTGGTTTCCCTCTTGAAGCAATGCCCTTGTGACAGGATGCTCATCCAGTTAATGATGTAACTTTTTATCTAACTTTATTCTTGATTGTTACGAATCTAAGCAGGGGTTGGTATGATTACACCTTCTTGCCCATTTTTGGTGTTTTTCTTATCTGTTGGAATGGGTTATTTTGTAACATTATTGACATGGTTTTCTGTCCTATAAGCAACTACATGGAATTTATGCATCAGTGCAGGAGAATTCGAGGTAAAGAAGAGAGCTTTAAAGGTGATATTTGATATAGTAGTGACAAAAATAAATAATTTAGGTCTTATGTTGTGCTGTATCTTATTGCCGAGTATTTATTCAGCAACCTGTCTTACTTTATCACCTATTCTAACTGATGATTTTTCTTCTTCTTCTTTTTTTTCTTCTTCAGACACAATTAATCTATCCCTTATATTAGCCATACTTGTTAGAATGGGAAAGGTGGAATACGAAGGAGTTGTTGCTCTGCTCATTTTTTCTTGCACTTCTCTCACGACCACTCTTGCCTTTACTATCTCAATATTACCTAATACGTTCCCAGTATCAGGATCTTTAATAGAGCTGCCCTCATCGTATATTATAAAAGTCATTCCTTCCTTAACTCCGTGCTCAAGTCCACGATTAATATAAACAGTATACTCGTCTAAAATTCTAGCAATCTTGCCCCTAATTAATTCAGCCATTTTATCATCCTTCGTAAACCAAGAAATAGGTCACATTTTTTAAATATTTCCCATCATCGATTTTGTAACAAATACGGTTTTTTCCAAATCACGGATGTCTGTTCCTTTGAAGATAGTTGGTATATGAACATACAACCTATTGCTGAATGCAGCTAAAACGTTGTTATTAAGCAAAATGTTGTTTACCTTTTCTCCCCATATGTCCTTGGAATCATCATCACACATGTAATATGCTTGGGCAAGGTCATCACTTTTCTGGAGATGAAAAACTTTCAAAGTCCCGCAATATTGCTCAATGCCACTCTCAATATTGAATAATTTTAATATCATGCCATTCTTTAAATATTTGCAATTTTTAATTATGGCAATCGGATGCCCTTTATTAATTATTCTAAATTCAATAACTTTCGCATCTTCTCCATCAATTTCTTTTTGATACTTTTTAGACCAAATAATAGCTTCATATACGCTTATCATTTCCATGATTAAATCAAGTTGATTTGGTAAGATTTTTTTCTTTATATACCCAATTCCTTCAATCCCAGTTAAACGAGATATTAAATTAATTGTAAGACCCCCCCAGTCACAGTAGGGTATATCAATGTATCTTATAAATCCTAAATCTGAGGGAATATACCTCTTTCCATCAATTTTTTGTGATAAAACTAAAACAGGTTTTTGGAACCCATAAGCCATACCCAATTCTAACATTACATTTTCTTTTATTACTGATGACCCACCATTTTTTATCGGAGTTATGTCAGCAATACATATCTGACAAGATTGGATCTTCTTACATATATCGCAAAATAAGCCCTTTTCTGGTGATATTTGTCTATCCGCAGTAATTAATTCGAAATTATTCTTGCCATACCTTGTTTCGAGTCCTATCTCAACTGCCAACTCTCGTAGTTCTCTTTCTCCATCGAAGGGCTCAATTAGGAAATAATGATTGGGATTTATTTTGATAGGACTGTAAGGACATTGCCCAACAACTGGACAGACTTTTATTTCTTCGTACATTTTATGTTCAGTAAGTGAATGGATAACTATAACTTAATATTTTTTGATGGGCAGGTTATATCAAATAATTCTAATTGACAAGATATAACGCCCCGTGTAGTTACTTTCCCTCTTGAAGCGAATGCTCTTTATGATGTGATGTCCGTTCAATGAATAATGTAACTTTTTATCTAACTTTATTACTTTACAAAATAGAGTTTTTAAAGATTTTCAAAGAGCATTATTTTATCAGATATTTTATCGGGTGTAGTGCATCAGCACTTCTGGTATTTCATGTATTACATCACTGGCTGTCATTCCATAACCTTTTTTTTCAAAGGCAAGATTCCCTGCAGTCCCATTCATAAATGCCCCCATTCTCGCCGCATTGTATGTGGGAACATCTTTTGATAGTAAAGAGCCGATGATACCCGATAATACATCACCCGTGCCGCCAACCGTCATGCCCTCATTGTGAATATGATTTATTTTTAAGTTTTCCCCGTTACTTATTATATCCACTGCACCCTTCAGAAGTATCGTGCATCCTCTTCTTTTCGCCTCTTTTTTCACAATCTCTTTTCTCTCCTCGAGTTCGTCCGGCAAAGTTATACCGGTCAATTCCTTAAACTCGCCGGCGTGGGGAGTTATAACGATGTTGCCATTGCATTTCCTTTCACCAAACGCCCGTATGGCATCTGCGTCTACAACCATTTTCTTATTCAGGGATATGCCCTCGTCAATTACATCTGCAGCAAATTCCTTTGTTTCCTCTCTGTTGCCAAGCCCCGGGCCAATCACAACTGCATCCACTCTTCCGAGAAATTCCCTTATCATCGGGCTATGCTCCGCCTGCAGAAAATCTCCGTCGAGAGGCATGACTATCATGTCGGGCGAAAATGATGCAACCATCTTCCATACTCTCCGGGGAGTGAATACAAATGACAGATCAGCTCCGGTCTTCAATGCAGCCATAGCCGCCAGGGCAGGAGCACCCGTATACGATCCCCCGCCTATCGTAAGCACCGCACCGTTCTCCCCCTTGTGGGAATTCTCCTTTGGCACGGGATAATATATCATGTCTCCGGGGCCCACCGCCACCACCGCCGCCTCCGGTATACCTATGTTTGCCACAATTATTTTGCCGCTGTTTTCCTCGGTCATTCCGTCCTTTCTATCGTGGAAGGTTACGGTCGCATCGGGCTTTACGCTTATTTTACTCCCGAAGCCGGTCGGTATGTCCACGGAAACGACTCTGGAATGGCTTCCGTTTACAATTTTTACGATTTCTCTGTACGGCTGCCGCAGTTCCCCGGATATGCCTATGCCGAGCATCGCATCCACAATCAGTTCGCTTTCATGCAATATTTTTTCAATCCCGCTCCCGTAGCGTTGGACAAAAATGCCCAGTTTTTTTACTTTCCTGAAATTCTTTCTGGCAAGCAACGACTTTGATTCCTTCAACATTACAACATTAACATTGCACTTTCTCGAAAGGTAACGGGCGGCAACAAGCCCATCTCCTCCGTTGTTACCTGACCCGCATAAAACAGTACAGCATCTGCAATCGAATTTTTTGTTTATAAAATCAGCTACCGCCCTTCCTGCGTTTTCCATCAGCATCCCGGCAGGAACTCCATAAAAAGCCGAATTGGCATCAAGCACCTTGACTTCCGTCGGACGCATACCAAAAAGTTAAACAGTGAGAATATATAACATTTGCATATTTATTTGATTTCTCCTAAAAATTAAGAGAACTGCAAGAGCGTGTTTTGGTAAAAAAAGAAAAATGCAAAAAGCAAGTGAGTTAATTTGGGGTAGATTTACAATAAAGTAATTCCTGATTATATGATAACCAAGGCATAAAGCGTTACGAAACTCAAGGGGGTTGGTATGATTACACCTTTTTGCCCATTTTTGGTGTTTTTCTTATCTGTTGGAATCGGCTAAATTGTAACACTAGTGACATGATTTTTAATGGTTTAACAACTCAGGCTATTGCAGTATTATTATATAATGCAACCCTACAGATAAGACCATCTTGAATATCGTAATTTTAGAGAGTTTTACAAAAGTTCATTCATCGAGATATTCTTGTGTTAACCAGCCTTCTTTTTTCAAATCGTCAATAAATCCTTTCATATATTGTTTTGTATGTCCCCAGTAATGTGTCATGGTATCATACAGTATTTCTTCCATTTCTGATACAAGTATTCTTTTACCCTCTCTCTTATAATCTATTTTTGTTTTATTAATAACCCTGATTAACGTATTACGTTTCATCATTCTTGGCACTCTAGGCATGTTTATCAACCATAAATGCTTAGCGAAGTTAAATATTTTATTGATTAGAACCTGAATAAGTCCATTTCAATCAATCCAGCAATTTTCCCCTAAAAAATATTGGGCGGAATATCCTTATTGAACAAAATCGAGAGCTTGCAGTCATCGCAGATGCCGTCAGGATTTGTTGTCTCGTTCACGCCGCAGATTATGCAGATGACTTTTGGCATGGTGTGACTTAAGCTGAATAGAGTTAAAAAAGGTTTTGGGAAGTAAGAAAAGGATATACAAAAAATTATTTTCGGTTTTTATCGAGCGAACCAGTAACACTTAAATATTGGAAACAAGATTAAATGAAGCATGTCTGTTATAAAGAGTATAGAGCTCATAGGCAGCTCCCCGGACGGCTGGGAGGATGCTGTAAGGAATGCTATAGACGAGGCGAGAAAAACCATAAGAAACATAAGGAGGGTTACGGTAAGTGACCTCGAAGTGCTCGTGGAGGATGACCGGATAGTGTCGTACCAGTCAAAGGTAAAACTCTATTTCACCATAGAGGGATGAAAGATATAGAAGGGGGAGATGCAGCCAAGGAGATTTTGATGGGGCATTCATTGAAGGGCAGCGTTGATCTACGGCATTATGCTTATTTAGATGCGGGGGATTTGAAAAAGATTTACGATAAAGTTGGAGTAAAAATAGGCTTAGGGCGTTAAAGAAAACTGAACATATAAATTCAAACTAATAGAGAGGGTATATACTTACAGATATAAATTAACTAACTAATAGAGAGGGTATATACTTACAGATATAAATTAACTAACTAATAGAGAGGGTATATACTTACAGATTAGAATTAATAAGTAATAGATAAGGTATATACTTACAGATTAGAATTAATAAGTAATAGATAAGGTATATACTTACAG
>CAZSHJ010000004.1:61327-68871 GCA_964606745.1 uncultured Thermoplasmatales archaeon
ATATAAGTTTCTATTATTTGTAACAAAATCAAACATTCTGTACATAAGTTTTATTAATAAACATTTACTACTTTATGTATGGTAGATAAGGAATTGAAAAGCCCATGTCCGCTGAGCGAGGGGGAATGGGTACAATATTTGCAGGTGTATGTAACCACCAACGTTACACTCTTGCTTACAGTCCTTACAATCATTTTGGCTCTTTTTGTAATTATGATAAGTTTATCAACTCGTTTTGTAACTGAAACATTGCTACAACATTTTACTTATATTATATTTTGGGGTGTTTTTGTAGTATTAATGGTCTATCTTTTAAGGAATTATATGAAAGAGTCTAAGTTAACAAATGCTTTTATTGAAGAAATCAAAGAGCTTATTGAAGAAATAATTGATGGCAAGATTAAATCAGATAAAATCAGGGATAAATGGAAAGATATTAACAAGAAATAGAGAGTTTTGAATAACCTCATAGAAACATATATCTGGCGGTTTTCTATTCTTTATCAATAGAGGTGATGGTATGAGCTTTAACAAGTTTATTCTAAAGCAACAGTATTTGAAAGTGAAAGGATTGGGAGACCGTTTGGAGCTTATGAAACGACAGTCTTTACCAGCTTGTTACCTTGGAACGTAAGCGGTTAGCGGAAGCTAGGTAAAAAACAGAAAAATTGGAGAAATAAGGCAAAAAACAAACAAAAAATAGGACAAGAAACAAAGATTTCGCATGATTTATGCGAAAGAAAGACAGAAGATAAAGTGTTGATGGGTTATTCAAAGTCCTCTATATTTTTCCCTTCTCCTCTTTTTTCATCCTCATTTCAATCACATTCATATCTAAGAATTCAATATAAATGTTCTTATAGGCAACGTTAACAAATAGATTTTAAGATATTTTCAAAATCGTTACGCCATACAAGAGCAACTTAACTACCTGTTTCTAAAGATTATTTTTAAGGCTTATCTATTTTCTAAAACCATAACGATATAACGGCATTTTAATGGGGATATTATATCGGATAATGCTAATCCAATATTGCCCCGTGTAGTTACTTTCCCCCTCTAAGCGAATGCTCTTTATGATAGGATGCCCATTCAGTGAGTGATGTAACTATTTGTATAACTTTATTGCTTTACAAAAGTACACTTTTGTTAAATTTTTAACTATTTCTAATTCTGCCCATAAGATATGATGGTTTTGTTGTCATACCCGAATTATCCCATTATTTAACAAAAAAACAATAATGTTAAATACGTTGGTATGATTCAGTTATTGGATAACATGAAGGATTTGAGGAATTATCTAAAGCCGGATGAAGTTGAGAGGATGCTTGATAAAGCGGATAAATTTAGGGATTACTTGATAATAAGATTGCTCTGGAAGACGGGAATGAGGGTCTCTGAGCTTGTTAACATGGAAGTAAACTGGATAGATTTTGATGATAAGATGATTACGGTGTTCGGCAAGGGGAGTAAATGGAGAAGGACTCCCATTGACAGGGAGAGTTTGATGCATCTTAAAAGATACTTGAAGGATGAAGGGATTGAAAAAGGGAGGATATTTGGCATCACAAGACAGAGAATATTCCAGATAATTAGAAAAACAGCAAAAGAAGCAGGGATTGATAAAGCGATACATCCACACACCCTGAGGCATAGTTATGCAATCAATTATTTAATGAAGGGGGGCAATCTGAGGAATCTACAATTAAATCTGGGGCATTCCGATTTGAACATCACCGCCCAGTATCTTCAAGTAACCGCAGCTGATAGAAAAAAAGAATATGAGAAATTGATGATATGATGACACAAAAATATTAATGAGGATGAAACCTTTTAGAAATGAGTGTTCGACTGGAGAAAAAAACATAAATTTAGATATCCTATACCAACGCCTGTAGAAGTTGGTGGGAAGAAGTATTGTCCTGAGTGTTGGAAAAATGATATAAAAAAGGAACTTAGGGGTCATAGGCAATTCTTATGTAAAGATCACTATAAGGAGTTTAGGCGTGAAAGGGAAAAGGTCAGAATCAAGTTAAAAAGAGAAGGATATGAGCAAACACCTGAATATGAACCATATGGTATCGTTAAAACAATTAAGGAGAAGGAATATAATACGAAGTTAGGAACATCTGATTTTAGTTCACATCTGACAAAAACAAAAAATAAAGATGGTACTCCAAACTTTAAAAATGAAAAAAAATATGTAAAAAATGAGTTGACTAGAATTACAAATTTCAAGACTATAGGGGATATCGCCAATAGGGCTGCAGGGGGCAAAGAAGATTCACATAAACCAGAGAGTAGAGAAAGATTGTTAGAAACAGATTGTTTGGCGTATAAAGAAGATATGAGTGGCTATGTGCAATACGATAATGATTCTTCTGATTCAGCATCTTCTGATTCAGCAATTATAATAGAGGAATGGGATGCACATTTGGAAGATGAGGATAAATATGATATCGATGATATTGACGAGTTTTTTAAGAAACCTGAAAAGAAAGAACCCATGAGCCTAATAGAAAAATATAAAGACTGGGATTATTATTCCGAGTGCAACACTATATAATGAAGAGGGATAAAAAGAATATATTTCTCTCTTCCATGTTTGTTATGTATTTTGTTGATGTGAATAAATAAAATAATGAGGTAAATAAATGAATAAAGAGAATACCTCTTTTTTAGATACTATAGTAAATTACGCTATAGTGATACGAACGGACCTGGGAACAATACAAAAGATAAAGAAAAATATCTTGCAACTGTATGATGTGGATATTGTATACCAGAAGATGAGCATTGGTATGCTTTTTATCAAAGAGGAAGGTGATATCAATGGCGAACAGTGATGAAAAACAAGAGATAATTCAGGTGAGTAACATCGTTATCGATGGTATACTTTACGAACAAACGTATAACCCAGAACAACGTAAAGTAAAATATGTATTTTTAGAAGAAAGTAGTGGCACAATTGGAACTAAAAGCCAAGTAGAACACAATAAGGTAATCTATAAACCAATACTAAATGCTGATGTTACAGAGAAGGCGATAATACTTCCAACAGAACCCATGGATTACAAATCAAATAAGGAACTCATGAGGGACATAAAGAATCATATTCACAAATATGTGGATATTCCAGAGGTTTACGAAGATGTATGCACATGGTATACTATGATGACGTGGCTTTCTGACAGGATGCCATCAATACCATACCTAAGATTTCTTGGCGACTATCAAACGGGTAAAAGCAGGGCAAGTGGAGTAGTTACGGGATTATGCTATCATCCGTTCCAGTTTGTAACTCCATCTGGAGCCAGTTTATACAGAACAATTGAGAGATGGAAGGCAACACTGAAGTTAGATGAATCTGATTTTAAGTACAGTGATAAGACAGCCGATATAATTAAAATTCTCAATGCAGGCTATGAGCAGGGCAATAGAGTTCCACGATGTAGCGGGGATAACTACGATAATATCAGATATTTCGATGTATACGGACCAAAGATAATAGCGAATAAGACCATTTTTAAAGACCCATCTCTGGAGAACAGATGCATTACCATCCTGATGAAACAAACGATAAGAGTGAATATACCACGCAATCTGACCGATGAATTCCATAAGGAACAGCAAATTCTGAGGAATAAACTGCTTATGTGGAGACTGAAGAACTACAGCAAAGTTGACATTTCGCAAGCTAGAAAATTAAACTTGAATGACGTTGACATTAGATTGCAGCAAATAACTGAAGGGATGGTATCATTATTCGTGGATATGCCAGAAGTATTGGAGAAAATGCGAAAGGTATTCGTGATGCACCATAACAAAATGGTTGAGGCGAGGGAAGACACCTTGGATGGAAGAATAGTAAAGACTCTTTTGGAGCTAAAGAATGGTGACATGGAATATATTACCGCCAGTGATATTGCTGATAAGATACAAGAGAACTACGATGGATATTATTCTATTAAACCCAGTGTTGTTGGCATCCACATGAAAAAACTGGGAATAGAAACGTCTTCTCCAAGAAAAGTTGATGGTGTCAGCAAACGTTGTGTTATCTGGAACGAACAACTCATGCAACAACTAAAAAAGAAGTTTGTAAGAACAAAAACTACAGATACTACGGATACTACGGTTTTTCAGGGGGATACCACGGCACCTTTAGACAGCTATATCCAATAGAGAAAATTGATATTTGATGAAGGGTACATACCCCCAAAAGTCCGTAGTTGCTGTAGTAGTGTAGTAATTTTGTTTTTCTGTATGTTTTTTTCATGTAAAAATGGAGGTATAAATAAAAATGATAATAAAAGATAAAGAAATAAAAGATAAAAGAAAATATGTATTATTAGAACCAAAGTGTAACGGATTATACAGAACTAAAGGCATAGACCAAAATAAGTTAACGTTGCCCGTTCTTGAGAAGGCAATGGGTAAAGCGGAGATTTATAAAAAAGAGATAATCAGAAAAAAAGAAAGAGAATTAAGCAAGGCAAAAACCGAAGAAGATGTTGAAGCTATAGAAGAAAAATACAAAGAGATATTTGATGGTGTATACGATATATCCCTTATCGGCGTGAAGCCCGATAAAATCGTGGTTTCAATAAACCCCGACAGTGATATACTGGGGTATCTATCTCGAAAGTATCTTTATATGCATCCCAAGTACGGCATAAAAATGATTATAGAAGCCTACAATGAATACTATAGCATAGGGCGTAAATGTGCATACTGTGGCAAAACAATCCCTCCCAGTAGCAGGCAGGGCAGAACTAAGAAATATTACAGTAATAAATATAGACAGAGGGCATATCGTGAGAGAAAGCGTAAAAACAAGGGCAGTGATGTGTTACGAAATAGGGCAATTCCCTATCTGTAGAAAGTGCCCACAAAGGGGGGTTTGAATATTAACATACTACCCCCCCTCTACTTTCGTAACAAAATTATGTTTTTTATGTATGTTTCAAATGTTTTGATAGATAGTTAAGAGGTGATATTATCATTTCCTTGAACTCAATAAGGAAGATAATAGTTTTTGAAGAATGCCCTCATCACATATGTGCTGACAGTATTGAGGAATTAAGAGATATCTTGGAGAACGTAGCTCATAAAATAGTCATAGAGGCAATGGGTGAATTTGATAAATTGAATGAGCGTAGAAGAAAGCATGGATTGAGGGAACTCAAGAGATTGAATCCCTATGCAATCAAAAAAGGTGCTGAAAAAGTTTTAAATGGTGTTTCAGATGTAGATATGGGTTTGCAGCCCAAAGCGGATGTAAATCCAGGCGGTAAAAGATGAAAGACATCACCGCCAAAACACGCAATAAAGATTCGGTAAAGGAGATATTGCAGAAATACAAGAACTGGATGGTGGCAGAACGGAATAACAGCGAAAGGACGGTTTACATGATGATGCACTATGCGACAAAATTCTTTGAGTGGCTTGATAAAAATGGATACAGCGTGGATGGTATCGAACAGGAGACAGTAAATAAGTATATCAATAATTGCAAAGGCGAATATAGTGATAACTCGATGGGTCTTATCACAACCAATTTGAGAAAACTACTGGTGCTTTTCTTGGATACGGGTGTAAGAGTGAAAATATCAAGAGCGAAAGCCCCAGACATAGATAAAACACCGTTTACCAGACAGGAGATAAACGATATGTTCAGGGAAGCAAAAGAAGACCCAAAGGCAGAAGCAATTCTGAAGGTACTTTACTACTCTGGCATTAGAAAATCTGAAATGATGAACTTAGATATTTCTGACATTGACTTTGAGAGATTACAATTGACAATTAGACATGGCAAAAACAATGTTGACAGAGTGGTAAACATTACGAGAGACTGTGCAATGGCTATTAGACAGTATCTATCTGTCAGACCCATACCACGAAAAGGACATGAAAAAGCTTTATTCCTTTCATATTATGGAAAAAGAATTAGCAATACAGTGGTATGGGATGCAGTTAAAAAATATGCAGCAAGAGCAGGCATCAAGAAACACGTCTACCCACACAAATTTAGGATAACAATGATAACGCATATGGCAGAAGCTGGTTTGAGCCCGAAAGAGATACAGGTCCAGTCTGGTCATTCTGACTTGAAAACTCTGATGGGGTATATTCAGCATACACCGCATAGAATGAGAAAAGCGTATGAATCAGTTTTTGAGGAAAACCAAACAGAGACAACAAAGGCACCAAGTGCAATTGATGAATACGATATAAAAAAGAATATCGTCAAGAGATTTCTAAATAAAGAGATAGACAAAAAAACTATGGACAACATGTTAGAAATATTTGATGACGGCAAACCCAAAGGATGCAATGACGTTGCCTATAGGTAACATAATACCCCGTTTGAAGGATGTTATATATATGGAGATAATATAACATTTGCATATGATGCCAAATATGGACCCCCGGCAGCTGAATAAAATGATGAAGCGAATGGGTATGTCGGTCGAGGAAATAGAGGGCGTGGAGGAGGTGATTATAAGGACTGCAGACGCCGATTACATCTTCAAGGATGCAGAAGTAACGGTAATGAATGTAAAAGGACAGAAAACCTATCAGATTGCCGGCATCCCGGAGGTGGCCAAAAAAATGAGCGAGGAGGATGTAAATCTTGTTGCAGAAAAAACAGGAAAAAACATCGAGGATGCAAGGAAAGCCCTAAATGAAGCGGACGGTGACATCGCCCAGGCAATCATCAATCTTTCCTCCTGACCATCACTACAGCATCCTCTCCGTTACCATAGTAGGAAGGAATGATGCCCTTGTATTCAAATCCGGTTGCATTGTAGAATTTCAGTGCCCCGAGGTTGTTCCTTCTTACCTGGATTTCCACAATACTCACATCAAGCATGTTCACGAGGTGTTCTATCAGCCTCCTTCCATATCCTTTTCTTCTGTGGTCAGGATGAACTGCCAGCGAAACCACAATGCCCCTGCCGACCATCTTGACACCGATTATATAGCCCGTTATTTTCTCACAATCTATGGCAATGATGAACCTGGCGCGCAGGTATTTCTTAAAGACGAAAGCAGGATATGGATGCTCGAATGACAGATTTTCTATCTCTACAACCTGCGGAATGTCCTCTTCGGTGCATTCCCGTATCATCATAGTGAAAATGCTGCCCTTTTTTAAATTCACCTGCTAAAAAAGAGTAAAAAGGGAGAGGAAAATTGGAGATATAAATTCCGTGCCAGTTTGCAGTACCGCTGCTGATTAAAACAAATATTCCATCTCCGGCTTCTATTTCAAAGTCATAACCGAGCAGTGCAGTGATATATTCGGGAATTTATTCCTGTCCCGTTGCATTCCACCTGGAAACACTGAAGAGCCAACTGTATGAAGACATTGCCTTCTTACCTCCCGAAGCCATGGCATTATAAAGATTGAACACATTTTTGCTTTATCGCACAGCGGTATGGTCAACACCATGTGACCAAAGGGCGTAAAGTATAGTAAATTAATTATTTATACTCAAACTGCATTTTAAAGCCATGAAAAAAATATTTGTATTTCT